>NZ_NOZF01000174.1:0-9047 GCF_002258565.1 Rhodococcus sp. 05-2254-6 | reverse complement strand
GAGGGCTTCGCCGATCGGGACGACGCGATCTGGTCGCGCGTTCGCTGGGAGCGCCATGTCTGCGTTCTCCGGTGCGGCGTTCTTCGCGGTGGCGTCGAGCGACCCGGATCCGGCGGCAGGGGCCCTCGCGTCGGCAGTACCCGATGGCCCGCGACCCACGTCGCGGTCGCAGTGTTCTCGATTCTCGTCCTGCTGGTGACCGGTTTCGCGTGGCGCAGTGTCGACAGCCTGCGCTCCAATATCGCCACCGCGGGTGGTCTCGGTCTCGGCGGAGCCGCCGACGGCGCCGTCGACATTCTGATGGTCGGCACGGACAGTCGTACCGATGCCCACGGCAATGCGTTGTCCCCCGCAGAACTCGCATCCCTCAATGCCGGCGAAGAGGTGGCATCCAACACCGACACGATCGTGTTGATCCGCGTTCCGAACGACGGTTCGTCGGCCACCGCGATTTCCATTCCGCGGGACTCGTACGTCGAGGTACCCGGTATCGGCATGTCCAAGATCAACGCCGCGTACGGCGCGACCAAGGAGAACAAGCGACTGGAATTGGTCGAGCAAGGGGTGACGGACGCCGATGCCGAATCCCAGGCGACCGAGGCCGGCCGCGAGGCCCTCATCGATTCGGTCGCCAACCTCACCGGCATCACCGTCGATCACTATGCCGAGGTGGGGCTGCTCGGCTTCGTGCTGCTGACCGATGCCGTCGGCGGTGTCGCGGTGTGCCTGAACAACCCTGTGCAAGAACCATTGTCGGGTGCGAACTTCCCCGCGGGCGAGCAGAATCTCTCCGGTTCGCAGGCTCTGAGTTTCGTCCGACAGCGGCACGATCTTCCGCGCGGAGATCTGGACCGCATCGTGCGCCAGCAGGTGTTCATGGCCTCGCTCGTGCGGAGTGTGCTCAGCGCCAAGACGCTGAGCAACCCCGGCAAACTGGGCCAACTCAGCACCGCGGTGCAGCGATCGGTGACTCTCGATTCCGACTGGGACATTCTGCAGTTCGCCACTCGCCTGCAGGATCTCGCCGGCGGCAAGGTCAAGTTCGAGACGATTCCGGCAGTCGACATCAATGCGACGACCGACTACGGCGAATCGATCGTGCAGGTCGATCCCGCTGCGGTGAAGAAGTACGTCGCAGGCCTGCTCGCCGACGGTAATTCGGCGGAGGCCAACGCCGAGGATTCGGACGCGCCGGCTGTCGATCCGTCGACGGTGACCGTCGACGTCGCGAACGACAGCGGTATCGACGGGCTGGCCAACGGTGTCGCCGGTTCGTTGACGGCGTTGGGGTACGTCGACGGCACCATCGGAAACTACGAGGGCGCGTCGATCTCGGCGAGCCGCATCCAGGCTGCCGATGTGGACAGCGATGCCGCGCGCGCCGTCTCGGCAGCGCTCGGCGGACTGCAGATCACCGCGGACGACACCCTGTCGGCAGATACCGTTCGGGTGGTCCTCGCGAACGACTACGCGGGGCCGGGCTCGGGTCAGGCCGCGACGGCGGAAACCGTTGCTCCCGAGTCGGGTACGGCGGTTCCCGAGGCACCGGCTGCTCCGATCGACGCCGGTTCCGTCGGCCCGATGTGCGTCAACTGATCGGCGTTCGCTCAGAGCGTGTGAATCGGAGTCGTCGAGCGTCATCTAGGGTCGTGGGGTGGCTTCGAATCTGACTCAGACCCTGCTCGACCCGATTCTCGCCGCCGATCCGGCCGGTCCGCGCATCACGTTCTACGACGACGCGACCGGTGAGCGGGTCGAGGTGTCGGCGGTGACCCTCGCGAACTGGGCGGCCAAGACCGCCAATCTGTTGCGCGACGAGTTCGGCTTCGAGGTGGGTGGCAGGGTGAGTGTGCTGTTGCCCGCGCACTGGCAGACGGCTGCGGCGCTGCTCGGAATCTGGTGGGCAGGCGGCGAGGTGATCCTCGGGGCCGACGACTCCGCGGACGTCGCGATGGTGTCGGGTGATCGGCTCGACGAGGCTCCCGACACAGACGAAGTGCTGGCCTTCTCGCTCGACGCCTTCGGCAAGGCGGTCCCCGATCTGCCGATCGGGATGACCGACTACGCGACATCGGTGCGGGTGCACGGCGATCAGTTCAGGGTCGCAGGTTCCGGGAGCGCGGGTTCCGGGAGCGCAGCCGCGGCGCTGGACGGACGTTCGGTGGACGACGTTCTCGCGGCCGCTCGTGAGCGAGCCGACGCACGGGCCTGGACGGCCTCGGATCGGGTCATGTCCAGCGCGTCCTGGACCACAGCCGACGAGCTGATCGACGGTCTGATCTCGGTACTCGTCGTGGGGGCGTCGCTGGTTCAGGTGGCACACCCGGACGAGGAAAAGTCGCAGCGGCGCGCCGAGACCGAGAAGGTCACCGGCAATCTTGCTCAGCCGGGCTGACGGTAGCCGCCGTCGGCGAGTCCGGCCTCGATCTCGTACTTGTTCGCCGGGCCCCGATGTCGCGCTTCTTCGGCGAGGTAGCGGAACGGGAAGGTGACCCCGAAGTTCGCCCATTGGTCTGCATGGACGGCCTCGTGTCGCAGTACCCGACGGGCGGTGTTGCCCTTCGTCAGGTAGGCACCGCCGAATGTCGTTCCGCCGCGGCCGAATCCGCCACGCAGACCGGTGCACACGAACAGGGAGAATTCGTCGTCGAAACGCGCCGTGCCGCGCCAGAGTCGGGCATAGAACAGCGCCAGCCGCGTCACCAGCATGGACTGCCGACTACCGCGACCGGCGCGCCGGATCTGCTCGCTTCGTGACACGGCTGCGCTCACCCGAGCAGAGTGGTGCGCAGAGCTTTGTCCTTCTCGAGCACCATGGCCTCGAGTGAGGCCTGGAACGCGGACATCCGTTCTTGCAGAGCCGGATCGGAGGCACCGAGAATCCGTACCGCGAGCAACCCTGCGTTGCGTGCACCGCCGATGGAGACCGTGGCCACGGGGACTCCGGCGGGCATCTGAACGATCGAGAGCAGCGAGTCCATACCGTCGAGGTACTTCAGCGGCACCGGCACGCCGATGACCGGCAACGGCGTGGCCGACGCGACCATGCCGGGGAGGTGGGCCGCTCCCCCGGCCCCGGCGATGATGACGCGGATCCCCCGACCTGCGGCCTCGCGGGCGTAGTCGAGCATGCGCTGCGGGGTGCGGTGCGCGGACACGACGCCAACCTCGAAGCGAATTCCGAACTCCACGAGCGCTTCTGCCGCGGCTTCCATCGTCGGCCAGTCGGAGTCGCTGCCCATGATCAGGCCGACGGATGGGCCTGAGTCGATCGTGTTGTCAGTCATCGTGCGGGTCCCATCCGTCGGTCCATTCGGCGTGCGACATCCAGTGCGCTGCGCGCTCGGCTCGCTCGCGCACCGAGGCCACGTAGGCGGGGTCGGCGAGCGAACCCGACTGCGCGCCCAGGATGTTCACGTGTCCGATCTTGCGATCCTTGCGCTCGCCCTTGCCGTACAGATGCACCTTCGCATCGGGCATTCGGGCGAACAGGTGATGCAGCCGCTCGTCCATCGTCATCTCGGGGGCCTGCGGCGCGCCCAGAATGTTGGCCATGACCGTCAGCGGAGCGAGTGGATCGGTGTCACCGAGCGGGTAGTCGAGTACCGCACGCAGGTGCTGCTCGAACTGCGAGGTGCGGCACCCGTCCATGGTCCAGTGCCCGGAGTTGTGGGGTCGCATGGCCAGTTCGTTGACCAGGAGCTTGCCGGAGGTGGTCTCGAACAGTTCGACCGCGAGGTCTCCGACCACGCCGAGCTCACCTGCGATGTCGAGGGCAAGCCTGCCTGCGAACGTGGCCACGTCCTCGTCGAGGTCGGGAGCCGGTGCCAGCACCACCGCGCACTGGCCGTTGCGCTGCACTGTCTGCACCACGGGCCATGCAGCTCCCTGGCCGAACGGTGATCGCGCCACCATCGCCGACAGCTCACGGCGCATGGCCACCTTCTCCTCCACCATGAGCGGTACACCCAGGTCGAGTTGTGCGGTGACGATCTCCTCGGCTTCCTCGGCGTCGGCGGGCATCCAGACTCCGCGCCCGTCGTAGCCGCCGCGCACTGCCTTGAGTACCACCGGCCAGCCGTGCTCGTCGCCGAACGCGATCGCGTCCTGCGCCCACGAGACCTCCGCGTAGGCGGGACCGGGCGCGCCCAGTTCGGCGAGCTTGCGACGCATGCGCAGTTTGTCCTGGGCGAAGATCAACGCGCTCGGCGGCGGTTGTACGTTGACCCCTTCTGCCACGAGAGTCTCCAGGTGCGCGGTGGGCACCTGCTCGTGGTCGAAGGTGAGCGCATTGGATCCGGTCGCGGCAGTGCGCAGCGCATCGAGGTCGTCGTGGTGGCCGAAGACGACGTCGGGGCTGACCTGAGCTGCCGGCTCGTCGGCACCGGCGGCGAGAACGCGAAGAGTCTGTCCGAGTTCGATCGCGGACTGATGAGTCATGCGGGCGAGCTGACCGCCGCCGATCATCGTCACCACGGGCATTCCGGTCGACGACGGGCGCGCAGCAGTGGGGCGCGGTTCGGTACCTGTCACGGCTCACCATGGTGTCATGTCGCACTCATTCGGTCCGAACCGGCAGTCTCACTCGAGACGGCGGACTCGGCGAGGACCTGTGGAAACCCTGATGATCGGAGCCTCGGTTCGGCGGAACCGGAATGTGTTTCGTAGACTTCACCGTTGTGCCGACGATCGCAAGCGTGCTCCAGCGCTTACCCACGCCCCTTCGGGACCTCGCGATTCGGCACAGTGAGCTGATCAAGTTCGCCATCGTGGGTGGCACGACGATGGTCTTCGACCTCGTCATCTTCTATTCGCTCAGCCTGACGGTGCTCGAGCAGAAGCCGGTGATCGCCAAGATCATCTCGGGTGTCCTCGCCACCCTGCTCAGCTACTTCCTCAACCGTGAGTGGGCCTTCAAACACCGCGGCGGACGCGAGCGGCACCACGAGGCACTGCTCTTCTTCGCGATCAGCGGTATCGGTGTGCTCATCGCAGCCGGTCCGCTGTGGATCGCGAACAACGTCTTCGACATCCGCGATACCAGCGAATCCCTGACGACCGTGGTCATCATCGACTTCGTCCTCAACTACATCATCGGCAACCTGTTGCAGATGGCATTCCGGTTCTGGGCACTACGGCGCTTCGCTTTCCCCGAGGACAACGCGCGCACGATCCTGGAAGTGGACGCCGAACGCAACGAGGATCCGACCGACGCAGCGGACGCACTCGACCAACCCTGAGATGCACCACCCCTGAGATGCACCGACCCTGGGATGCTCAGCGCGGTTCGCGCCGAGGCACCGCAGGCGACGGTTCCCGCCACGCAGGCAGGAACACCGAGAAGAGTGCCGGGCGGCGTCGCTGCAGTTCCAGACGTCCGCCGTCCGCCTCGATCAGCGCCCGGGCCAGTGCGAGCCCGACACCGGTGGAGCCGGCTCCCGAGAATCCGCGGTCGAAGATGTGCGGAGCAAGTTCGTTGTTCACCCCTGGCCCCTCGTCCGAGACCTCGACGCAGACCAGTCTCTCGCGGCGTCCCTCCGTGCTCTCGACGGCCGAGACGGCTCGAACCGCCACCGTGCACGCTCCCTCTCCGTGCACCAGGGAATTGTCGATCAGCACCGAGACCGCTTCGCGCAAGCGCGATCCGGTCACCGAGGCCTTCAGATCCGCGTCGCCCTTGATCGCCAGGGTACGACCCACGTCCTCGAAGTTTCGCTGCCATTCGACGATGGTTCCTGTCAGTTCCTCGACGACCGAGACCTCGTGCGCGTCGGCCGCGCCGTCACTACGAGAGGATCGAACGAGCTCGTCTATGGCAAGGGTCAGCCGATCCACCTGGTCCATCGCCTCGTTGGCCTCGTCTACCACCGCCGGGTCCGGGTGTGTGGAAATTTCGTCCAGGCGTAGACGGACAGCGGTCAGGCGACTGCGAAGCTGATGCGAGACATCGGCAACCAACGTGTGCTCACGCTGCAGCCGTCCGGCGATCTCGACGGTGGCCGAGTCCAGAACCTCCGAGACCCGATCGAGTTCGGCGATGCCGTGCCGTCGTGGATCCGGCCTGAAGTCGCCCTCGGCCAGGCGAGCAGCTCGCCGCGCCACATCCTGCAGCGGGTCGGCCAGGCGCTTGGCCGTCACGACGGCCACGACGGTGCCTGCCATCGCAGATGCGAGAACGACGAGCGTCACCGCTCCCAGCGCTTGGCGCTGAAGGGACCGCATGTCGTCGGACGGCACTTCGAGGCGAAGCGAACCCGAGGTACCCATCGACAGCGATTCCACCAGCGGGCGAGGCACGGACGACTGCCCGATGTCCGCGCGCGAGGCGGCATCCTCCGGAGTCGGATAGATGACCACGAGCCGGCCGCCCTGCGGGATCGCCAACCGGAGCGAGCCGATGTCGAGTTGACCCTCGATCAGCCCCGCAGACCCTTCCTGCGAGATGATCTCCGCTGCCATTCGATCCAGGCGTGCCTGCAGGTCGTTGCGGGTGAAATCCTCTACCCACAACCAAGCGGTGTACATCAGGGGCAAACCGAGCAGCAACGCCGTCATCACGACGACGGCGAGAATCGAGACCAGAATTCGACGCCGCATCGACCGCTAGTCGCTGTTGATACGGAAGCCGACGCCGCGCACCGTGGCGATGCGACGCTCGGCCACCGGCCCTTCGTCGCCGATCTTGCGACGCAGCCAGGACATGTGCATGTCCAGAGTCTTCGATCCGCGCAACTCTGCGTCGCCCCAGACCTCACGCAGGATCACTTCGCGAGAGACGACCTGGCCCGCATGGTCGAGCAGGACCTTGAGCAGCTCGTATTCCTTGTTGGCGAGAGATATCTCGGTGCCACCGACCAGGACGCGTCGGGCAGCGGGCTCGAGACGAATCGCACCGACCTCGATCGGGGAATCCTCCCCGGCACCACGGCGGCGGAGCAACGCCCGTACGCGGGCCATGAGCTCGGCGAGCCGGAAGGGCTTACCGACGTAGTCGTCGGCGCCGGCGTCGAGACCGACCACGAAGTCGACCTCGTCGGTGCGTGCGGTGAGCATGAGTACGGCAACCTCGGATCGGTTGGCACGCACCTGCCGACACACTTCGAGGCCGTCCATCCCCGGCAGGCCGAGGTCGAGTATCAACAGGTCGAATTTTCCGTCCAGCGCACGCTGAAGGGTGGCGGGGCCGGTCTGTTCGACGGTCACCGTGTAGCCCTCGCGCCCGAGCGCTCGGGACAGGGGTGCAGCAATGGCTTCGTCGTCTTCGGCAAGCAGCACGTCGGTCACATCGGTCACCCTACGGTTCGAAGGTGAGAACAGCCTGTGTTACCTGCGTTTACCGGCTCGCCAACCGGGCTTGGACTCGCCGGCCGAATCCTCGGGTGTCGGCTCGAACGCCGCTTCCCGGCCGTGCACGGGTTCGCGACGGTACTCCATCGAGTCGAATACTTGCTGGTAGAGCAGCGAATGGACGCGTTGCACGTGCGGAATGTCGTCGAACTCGAGTGGGTCGTCCGATGCCGAGGCGATGATCAGCGTGCCGGTCCGCAACATCCGGTCGATCAGTCCGTGTCGAAACTGCACATTGCTGATTCGGCTCATCGGAATGTCGATGCCGGAGTGGGTGAGCACGCCTTGTCTGATCAACACTCGTCGATCGGTGACGATGAAATGCGTGCACTTCCAGCTGATCAGCGGCACCAGGCACCGCCACACGACGATCGCCGCCCACAGCACCGCTGTGGCGATCATGGCGGCGTTCGCAGCGGTCGATTCGAGGCGTGCACTCGCGGCCCCCAGCCCGACGCCTGCCAGGCCCGTGACGAGAACGAACGTGACCGACGGCAGGACGAGCATCTTCCAGTGGGGGTGATGATGAAGCAGGAGCTCTTCCTCGTCGGCCAACGCGTCCTGTGGATAACCCACGTGCACTCCTGACTACTCGCTACGACTTCCGTCGAGTCGATATGGTCTCACGCGAGAGGTCGCAGATGAGTGACATCACCGGCGGCCACGGCCAGCACCGACGGGTGATCGGACCCGGGGTGCTCGACCTCGATCACGATCCGGCCGTGCTCGTCGACGTCGACCGCGGTTCCGACCTTCTCGTCGCCGCCGGGCAGATCGACTCGCACACGCTGCCCGATCGTGCCGCACCTCTCCCGGTACCGGTGGGCGAGGGCGTCGGTGTTCCAGTTCGAGTCCCGCCACGAGTCCACCTCGGCGGCCATCCCCCGCAGAATCGCCCGAACCAACGTGTCGCGGTCGAGAACCGCGGCCCCCTCCAGCGCCAATGACGTCGCCGTGGGTACCGGCAGCTCGTCGACGGTCATCGTCACGTTCACCCCGAGCCCGATGACGACAGTGGGCGACGGTCCGTGCGCGGCGACCTCGGCCAGGATGCCCGAGACCTTCTTACCTCCGATGAGGACGTCGTTGGGCCATTTCAGCCGAGCGTCCACTTCACCGACGGTGCGCAACGCGTCGACCAGAGCGATTCCGGTCATGAGCGACACCCACCCGAGCACGGCGGGATCGATTCCCGGGAACTTCAGCAGCATCGACACGAGGATCTGCGACCGAGGCGCGCCGGAGAACGGTCGCGCATGCCTGCCACGTCCGCTGTCCTGGTGTTCGGCGATCAATGCCGTCCGGTCTGCGTAATTCGCAACCCCCGCGATCAGGTCGGCATTGGTCGAACCGGTCTCCGCCACCACGTCCAGCCGGGACCACGAGGCCTGCGGGCCGTCCACCAGTGCCCGACGAAGCGCGCGGACGTCCAGTGGTGGCCGATCGAGGTTTGTCCACATGCGCACCAGCATATGGGCTCGCCGACAGGCCGACGGCCTGTCGCCGACCACCCTCGGTCGGGGCGCAGATCACACTCGCAGTTAAAGTGGTTCCCCATGACCAGCGTCCAGGATTCCACTGCACACGGGTCGGCCGAAGCCCCCGATATCCATACCACTGCGGGTAAATTGGCCGATCTTCGTAAACGTCTCGCGGTTGCGGAGATTCCGTCCGGTGAGGCAGCGGTGGACAAGGTCCAC
>NZ_NOZF01000012.1:0-16126 GCF_002258565.1 Rhodococcus sp. 05-2254-6 | reverse complement strand
TCAGCGGGATCGGGGCCGACGGCTTGTGCAGCACCACTTCCACCGCGTCGACGCGTGAGTCGTACGCCAACACGACCTCGGCGATCTCGGCCGAGACCGTCTCGATCAGGTCCCTGGACGGGCCCGCGACGACGGCCGCAGCGTGCTCGGCCAGTTCTCCGTAGTGCAGCGTTCGGGTCAGGTCGTCGGTCTCGGCCGCGGGCCGCAGGTCCATCCACACGGTGATGTCGACGACGAAGTCCTGCCCGTCTCGCTTCTCGAAGTCGAAGACGCCGTGATTGCCGCGCACCGTCAGGCCCCGCAGTTCGATGCGGTCGCCGCGACGCGTCCCCGCGCCGACGCGGCTGCTGATCTCGCTCATGCCCGATCACCCTGCCATGCCCGAACGACGGCGACCGCGTCGAGTGACGCCTGCACGTCGTGTACCCGGACACCCCATGCACCCGCAGCGACCGAGAGCGCCGACACCACGGCCGTGGCGATCTCTCGCCCGTCCGGCGGCCGCGGAGTACCGTCGTCGTCCGCCAACAGCGAGCCGAGAAAACGCTTCCTGGAAGCACCGACGAGTACTGGGAAGCCGGCCGACACCAAGTCCGGCAGGCCCCGCAGCAGTTGCCAGTTGTGCTCGGCGTTCTTGGCGAATCCGAGGCCGGGATCGAGCACGAGCATCGCCGTGTCCACGCCCGCGGCCACCGCGTGATCGACCTGTTCGAGCAGTTCACCGCGGACGTCGGCGACCACGTCGTCGTATCGATCGGCCGGTCCGGCGTGCCGATACTCGGATCCGGCGGCCCGCCAGTGCATCAGGATCCACGGCAATCCACCGTCCGCAACGACCCCGGCCATGGCCGGATCCGCCCGACCACCCGAGACGTCGTTGACGATCGAGACCCCGGCATCGATCGCCGCCTCGGCGACCGAGGCACGCATGGTGTCGACGCTGGTGGTCACCCCTGCTGCGGCCAGCGCGGCGATGACCGGCACGACGCGCTGCGCCTCGAGCGTCGGGTCGATCCGGTCTGCTCCGGGACGCGTCGACTCGCCACCGACGTCGACGATGTCGACTCCGCGACGGTGCATCGCCAGTCCGTGTTCGACGGCGGCATCGACATCGAGGTACCTACCGCCGTCGGAGAACGAATCGGCGGTGACGTTGAGGACACCCATGACGACCGGTGCCGGGGGGATACTGCGCGCCGGGTTCATCGGGACTCGACCGGACGCGTCATTTCCGCAGGATCAGGTCCAGAGCTTCCGAACGCGATGCCGCGCTGGACTGCAACAGACCCCGCACCGCCGACGTGGTGGTGCTGGCTCCCGGCTTGCGAATGCCGCGCATGGCCATGCACAGGTGCTCGGCCTCGATCACGACGATCGCACCGCGCGGGTCGAGTTTGCGCATCAACGCGTCGGCGATCTGGCTGGTCAGCCGTTCCTGAACCTGCGGGCGCTTGGCGTACATGTCCACCACGCGCGCGAGCTTCGACAGGCCGGTGACCTTGCCGCTCTTGCCCGGGATGTACCCGACGTGTGCGACGCCGTGGAACGAGACCAGGTGATGCTCGCACGTGGAGAACATGGGGATGTCGCGGACGAGCACCAGTTCCTGGTGCCCCTCGTCGAACGTCGTGTTCAGCGCCGTGTCAGGGTCGGTGTAGAGCCCGGCGAAGATTTCACGGTAGGAACGCGCCACGCGGGCCGGCGTGTCGAGCAGACCCGGACGGTCCGGATCCTCGCCGACGGCGATCAACAGCTCACGCACTGCGGCCTCGGCACGAGGCTGGTCGAAGACCGCACCGGTGGCGTAGGCCACTGTCTGTTCCACTGCCCGCTGCTGCGCTGCTGGGACTTCTGCCGAGTCGATTATCGACTCGTCGGTCCGGTTGACTGACACGAGAACGTACCTCCGGTTGGGCTCCGCGAATGTGACAGCTGGGCCGAACCGCACCTGTTCCTCACGGAGCAGCTGCGCCGACCTGCAGCACGGTTCGAACGACGGACTGGGCCGACCGAAACGGTCGACCCAGCCAGCCTAATGACCGACCTAGCGGTACGAACCGCCCGGCCCTTCCCAGCGTTGGGTGCGTGGACCTTCGTCGCCGTCGTCCTCTGCTCGCTCGTCTCGGCGCGAGTCCTCGGACGGGTTGTGCGAGGGACGATCGTCTCCGGGCAGCGGATAGCTCTGCGATGGAGTCGGAACCTCCCACGTGGGTGGCGACGCTTCGGCCGGTCCGGCATCGTCCTCGTGCTGGCCGTACGGGGGCTCGTGCCGAGAGTTACGACCCTGGTCCCGAGTGTCCGGCCGGAACGGATCCGGCTGATACTGCGGCGGCTGATATCCCGGCTGTTGATTCGTCGGCGGCTGGTTCGACGGCGCAGCGGTCGGCGGCTGGTATGCCTGTGGCTGCTGGTAGGTCGGGTGCTGTCGGTACGTCGGAGGCTGACCCTGCGGCGGCTCGTACCGATTCTGGTCCGATCCCGGCTGCTCGCGGTTCGGCTGATCGTGAACCGGCGGCGTGGTCGGTCCCTGGTACCGGGGAACCGCAGGCTGGTCGCGCGGAGGCCAACCCGGAGCCGACCATCCGGCCGGGGCACCGTAATCGGGACGCGAGCCCTGGCCGGGGCCGCTCGAGCGAGGTTCCTGCCGACGCTGGCCTTCGGAGTATCCGCCCCCGTTGGGAGCGCCTCCGTTGGTCGGGCCGCCGTAACCACCGTTGTAGCCACCGCCGTTGTAACCGCCGGTTGCGGGGGCGCTGCGTCGGCCACCACCGGTGTTCGGCGCATCGACGTCCCCGGTGCTCGGTGATCCGTTGACCGGGCCACCGTTGGTCGGAGCACCGTTCGATGGGGCACCGTTGGTGGGCACGCCGTTGGTCGGTCCGCCGTTGTATCCGTTGCTTCCGTTCGGGTAGCCACCCTTGGTCAGCTGCGGAGAACCGGCGTAGCTGGGCTGCGGAAACTGTTGCGGCGGAAGCTGCTTCGGGGCCGGCGGTACCGGAGGCCACGGCTCGCCGCGCTCGGCGGCGAGTTCGCGGGGCGTCTTGACCGGTGGCTTGTCCGAGGGCTTGCGATCACCGAAGTCGTTGAACAGGGTGATGCGCGGACGCTTGGTGACGCTGTGGAAGATCTTCTCGAGGTCCTTGCGGGTGAGCGTCTCACGTTCGAGCAGCTCCGAGGCAAGGGTGTCGAGCAGGTCGCGGTACTCGTTGAGGATGGCCCACGCCTCGGTGTGCGCCGCCTCGATGAGTTTGCGCACCTCCTCGTCGATCTCGCGGGCGACCTCGTGCGAGAAGTCGGACTGCTGGCCCATCGAACGGCCGAGGAACGGATCGCCCTGTTCCTGCCCGTACCGAACGGCTCCGAGCTTGCTGCTCATGCCGTACTCGGTGACCATCGCGCGGGCGATCTTGGTCGCCTGGTCGATGTCCGAGGACGCACCGGTTGTCGGCTCGTGGAAGACGAGCTCCTCCGCTGCACGGCCACCCATGGCCATGACGAGTCGAGCGATCATCTCCGACCGCGTCATCAGGCCCTTGTCGTCCTCGGGCACCGTCATCGCGTGGCCGCCGGTGCGACCGCGAGCAAGGATGGTGACCTTGTAGACGGGCTCGATATCGGGCATCGCCCACGCGGCGAGAGTGTGACCACCCTCGTGGTACGCGGTGATCTTGCGCTCGTGCTCGCTGATGATGCGGCTCTTGCGGCGCGGGCCACCGACGACGCGGTCGACCGACTCCTCGAGCGACGCCTCGGTGATGACGGTGCCGTTCTCGCGAGCGGTGAGCAGTGCTGCTTCGTTGATGACGTTGGCCAGGTCGGCACCGGACATCCCGACGGTTCGCTTAGCGAGACCTTCGAGGTCGGCGTCCTGAGCAACGGGCTTGCCTGCCGAGTGCACCTTCAGGATTGCTCGACGGCCGGCCAGGTCGGGGGCACCGACCGGGATCTGGCGGTCGAAGCGGCCCGGACGCAGCAGGGCGGGGTCGAGGATGTCGGGGCGGTTGGTGGCGGCGATGAGGATGACGCCGGTGCGCTCACCGAAGCCGTCCATCTCGACGAGCAGCTGGTTGAGTGTCTGCTCGCGCTCGTCGTGTCCGCCGCCCATGCCCGCGCCGCGCTGGCGACCGACGGCGTCGATCTCGTCGACGAAGATGATGCAGGGGCTGTTCTGCTTGGCCTGCTCGAAGAGGTCGCGCACACGGGATGCACCGACGCCGACGAACATCTCGACGAAGTCCGAGCCGGAGATGGTGAAGAACGGGACGCCGGCCTCGCCTGCGACGGCGCGCGCGAGCAGCGTCTTGCCGGTTCCGGGCGGGCCGTACAGCAGCACGCCGCGCGGAATCTTGGCACCGAGCGCCTGGTAGCGCGCCGGGTTCTGCAGGAAGTCCTTGATCTCGTAGAGCTCTTCGACGGCCTCGTCCGCGCCTGCGACATCGGCGAACGTGGTCTTGGGCATGTCTTTCGTCAGCTGCTTGGCCTTGGACTTGCCGAAGCCCATGACCCCGCCGCGGCCGCCACCCTGCATGCGGCTCATGACGAAGATGATCACGCCGAGGATCAGCACCATCGGAAGAATCAGCAGCAGGAACGAGCTGAACCAGCTCTCCTGGGTGACGGTGGTGTTGTAGCTCGCCAGGCCCTGCGAGTCGACCTTGTCGAAGATCTGCTCCGACGCCGAGTCCGGGTACTTGGCGATGATCTGCGTCTCGTTGTCGGTGGCGTCCGACGCCTCCCGCAGAGTCAGCCGGATCTGCTGCTCGCGGTCGTCGATCTGCGCGGACTCGACATTGCGATCGTCGAGCTGGGCGATCGCCACCGAGGTGTCGACCGTCTTCCAGTCCCGCGTGTCGTTACCGAAGTAACTGAAGGCATAGATCACCAACAGAATGCCGAAAACGATGGCAAGATTTCGTATTACTGTCTTCCGATTCATACAGCTTCAGCCGAGTCGGCCGTGTCCTTTCAGTCCGCTCCCGCGCGCTGGCTGCTCCCTGCCCGCCGGATACTCCAGGCTAGCGCGAGACTCGGACATCTGACTCGCTCATACCTGGCGCTGTGCGTCCACGCACCTGTTTGCGTCGACGCTTCTTCCCCTCCAACGACTGCACTCCCCCGGCAGTTCCCCACCTGTCGGGCACACTATCCGCATCGATGGACCCTTGCACACGTCTCGGCGCGGCAATGGTCCATTCACGCGAACGGGGTGGACCGGACGAACCGAAGAAAACAGCTCAGCTGTAGACCTTGGGATCGAGCAGACCGATGTAGGGCAGATCTCGGTAGCGCTCGTTGTAGTCGAGGCCGTAGCCGACGACGAACTCGTTGGGGATGTCGAAGCCCACGTTCGCGACCTCCACGTCGACCTTGATGGCGTCGGGCTTGCGCAGCAACGTCACCACCGACAGCGAGGCAGGCGAACGGGTCGCGAGGTTGCGCTTGAGCCAGCTCAGCGTCAGACCGGAGTCGATGATGTCCTCGACGATCAGCACGTGGCGTCCGGTGATGTCGCGGTCGAGGTCCTTGAGAATCCGGACGACACCCGACGACGAGGTGGACGAGCCGTAGGAGCTGACCGCCATGAACTCGAGCTGCGCCGGGATGGGCAGGGCCCGGGCGAAGTCGGTCATGAACATGATCGCGCCCTTGAGGACACCGACCAGGAGCAGGTCACCTTCGGGTGCGCCTTCGGGATACCGCTGGGCGATCTCTTCTGCGAGTTCCGCAGTGCGCGCTTTGATCTGTTCCTCGGAAATGAGAACCGATTCGATGTCGCCCTCGTACACGGGGTTTCCCTTCATTCGTTCTCCAGGCCGACGCTCAGCCTGCCATGCCGACGCGAGCACACCAACCTGGCGTCGGGCGTTCCTCCCGGCAGCGCAACCCCGCCCTGGCCGGTCCACCGTCCGACGAGGGCGTCGACGGCCCGGATCTGCCGGTCGGTCAGCGACGTCACACCCCGGCCGAGCAACCATCGGCGCAGTACGCGGCGACGAATCGCGGTGTCGAGCGAGTCGATCGAGGACACCTTCAGTTCCGGTGCACCCAACGCGACGACGGATTCGGCCATCGCGTCGAGCACCCGGCCGTCCTCGCGCAACTGCTCGGCGGTCCGGGCGAGCGCAGCGGCGACACCACCGCCGAGCACGTCCTCGAGCAGGGGCAGCACCTCCTGACGCAACCGCACCCGAGTGAAATCGGGGTCGATGTTGTGCGGATCCTCGAACGGCTCCATCCCCAACTCGACGCAGGCAGCCCTGGTCACGCTGCGTCGAACCCCGAGCAGCGGCCGACCCCACGGCGCATCGAACGCCGCCATGCCCGCGATCGACCGCGGGCCCGATCCGCGCCCCAGCCCGAGCAGCACCGTTTCGGCCTGATCGTCGAGGGTGTGCGCCACCAGCACCGACGCGTCGCCGCGCTCGCGATCCAACGCGTCGTACCTGGCCCGGCGGGCGGCGGCCTCCGTCCCACCCGAGCCGGTCACCTGCACCGGCAGCACGCGCGCATCGACCACTCCCAACTCCGACGCCCGCGCCGCAGCCGTCGCCGCAACCTCCGCCGAGCCGGCCTGCAGACCGTGATCGACGATCAAGGCGCGCACGTTCGGGGCCTCGGCCACGGTCGCGGCCGTCAAAGCGAGCGAATCCGCGCCACCGGACAGCGCGACGGCAACCGGTCCCGGATAGGCCGACAACCAACCACGCACCGCACGCCTGACCTCCAACAGTGCGGGCCCCTCAGGCAGGAGCACTAGCCCAGAACTCGCGCGATCCAGGCGTCCGGGTCCTCGATCTCCGACAGCAACGGCAGCGTGTCGGGGCCCGTCCACACGGTGTTGAAGCGTTCCATTCCCACCGTGGCGACGACATGATCGACGAACGCCTTGCCGCGCACGTACTGCGCCATCTTCGCGTCCATGCCGAGCAGTGCCCGGACGACGCGTTGGAGCGGGTTCACCTTGCGTTGCCTGCGCTGATCGAAGGCACCGCGAATCTGCGTCACGGTCGGCACGACGGCCGGTCCGACGGCGTCCATCACGTGGTCGGCGTGACCCTCGAGCAGGGTGCCCAGCACGAGGAGTCGGTCGATGGCGTCGCGTTGCGGCTGCGGTTGAGTGGCGCGTAGCAGTCCGACGATGCCTGCGTCCTCGGACTTCGACGCCCCGCTCGGATTCTTGCGGGCCTTCAGCGCTCCGGTCAGCCGGTTGGCGACATCGGTGAGCGGCTCGTCCGTGCCGTCGGAGAGCACCCCCACGTTCTCGCGCATGTAGCCGCCGAGCCAGGGAGCGGAGGAGAACTGCACTCGGTGTGTCACCTCGTGCAGGCACACCCACAGCCGGAAGTCGCTCGGCGACACGCGAAGCGCCCGCTCGACGGCGATCACGTTGGGCGCGACCAGAAGCAGCGTTCCGTTCTCGCCGGTGAACGGGTCGTACTGTCCGAGAATGGCGCTGGAGAGGAACGCCAGCATCGCTCCGGCCTGCAGCCCGGCCGGCTTTCCGCCGAGCAGACCCGACGGCGGCGTGCCGTCGTCGTCTCCGGTCAGGTGCTTCATCGACGACGCGGCCGCCGCGATCCAGCCGGCGCGGTCGACCACCTGGGCGTCGGGCACGGGGAGTCCGTCGGCCAGACCGGTGGTCTCGCGAACCGGCCCCTCGGCCCGAATGGATGCGGCGGCAAGCTCTTCCACGGCAGCAGCGGCGGTGTAGCGAGAGGTGGCCGGGCCCTTGCGGGCCAGCTTCGCTCCGGTCTTGGCCGCAACGGACCAGTCGACGGCTCCGGCGAAACCGGACGTGGCTGCACTGTCGTCGGCTTTCGTAGCTGCGTCCGTGTTCACTGGCAACCACACAATCTCAGGGTCGATGCGACGGCATCGAGGGCGGGGCGACTGACGTCGGGCGGCCGGTCGTTGGACATCAGGGCGAAGGTCAGGATTCGGCCGTCGACGTCGACGACATATCCCGCCAGAGCGCTTGCAGCAGAAAGGGTTCCGGTCTTGGCTCGAACCCACCCCGCTCCGGTTCGGTTCCCCGAGGCATATCGATCCGTCAGGGTTCCGGTGGCACCGGCAACGGGAAGGTAATCGAGCATCGGACGCAGCGCAGGCTGCTCGGTTCCGGCTGCCGACGTCAACACCTGATCGAGCAGCCTGGCCGGAATCCTGCCGTCGACCGACAGCCCGCTGGCGTCCTCGAGCGTGAGTCCGGTCATGTCGAAACCTGCGGAGTACAGGGTCTGCCCGATCGCTGCCGTTGCACCGGAAAAGCTTGCTGCCGTGTTCATTTCGAGTGACAGTTCGCGTCCGATGGCCTCGGCGAGAACGTTGTCCGAGCGATAGATCATCTGCTGCAGGCGGTTTCGCAGCGGCGCGGATTCGACGGATGCGATCTGATCGGCCCCGTCGGCGGCCTTGCCGGTCGTCACCGCCGCCGGGTCGACGCCCAGCCCGGCGGCCAGTGCGCGGCCCGCGTCCAGTGCCGGGGTGGTGCTGCGTGGGGACTCGTCGACCAGTGGGTTCGATCGTCCGCCGTCGAGCATGATCGGTTCGATCGGAGTGATCGAACCGGCGGCGATGTCGGCGGGAAACCAGCCCTGCGCCATCGTGTCACCGGAATAGATCGAGGTGTCGACGCCGATGCTGCGCACCACCGTTCCGCTGCGCCGAATCTGCTCCACCAGGTCGTCGATGCGCGCCGCCCCGGGATAGAACCCGTCGGTGCCGACCGGCAGCGCGGTGAGGGTGGGGTCGCCGCCCGCGATCAGCACGATGTCGCCCTCGCCACTGCCCTGGACCACGCGAGTGGTGACACGATGATCCGCCGGCAGCCCGAGCATCGCAGCCGCCGCGGTGAGCACCTTGGTGGTCGAGGCAGGTGTCATCGGGGTGTCGGGGTTCTGGGACCAGAGCACCTGCCCGGTCTGCGCGTCGGCGACGGTTCCGGTGAACGTGCCGAGGGCTGGATCGTCGACCACCTGGGCCAGCGCCGCTGCCAGACCTGCAGCGTTCGGCATCGGTGCCGATTCCGGGAACGGGGTGATCAGCGGGTTGGGCAGCACTGTCTCGGGCGGAGGCTCGATGGCAGTCTCGGCACCGTCGGACACCGACGGCAGCACCAGCGCGGCGGTCGTCGCAGCGAGGATCACCACGAACAGCGCACACAGCGTCAGGATCACGCGCTTCTTCCTGCGCCGTCGACCCGCTGTGGGGCCGAGGAACCGCCGTGTCAGCCCCGCCACCGTTCCTCCGTAACTGCCGTGGTCGTACCCATGATCGTCCAGTCAACAGTATCCTCGGGTCCGGTAGCCTTGCGCCGCCACCATCGACACATTCCCAACGACTCGAGCCGTTCCGGCTCGACGACAACAGTGAGGACTGCACGTGCCGTTCGACGTCACCATCGAGATCCCCAAGGGGCAGCGCAACAAATACGAGGTAGACCACGTCACCGGACGTGTTCGCCTCGATCGCTACCTCTACACCGCGATGGCGTATCCAGCCGATTACGGCTTCATCGAGAACACGCTCGGCGAGGACGGCGACCCGCTCGACGCACTGGTGCTGCTGCCCGAGTCGGTGTTCCCCGGCGTCATCGTCGAGGCCCGCCCCGTGGCGATGTTCAAGATGGTCGACGAGGCCGGCGGCGACGACAAGGTGCTGTGCGTTCCGGCCGGTGACACCCGCTGGGATCACATCCAGGACCTGAGCGACGTCTCGACGTTCGAGCTCGATGCGATCAAGCATTTCTTCGTCCATTACAAGGATCTCGAACCCAACAAGCACGTCACCGGGGCAGACTGGGTGGGGCGCGCAGAGGCAGAGGCCGAAATCGCTGCATCATTCAAGCGCTTGGCGGACAATCCGGGTCACTGATCGTTTCGGCACCACACACCTCGTCTCGGCCGTGGGCCGACGAAACATAGTTTGGGGAGACGTATGACCGACAGCACTTCCAACGGTGATCGGCGCAATCTCGATTCGCGACCGATTTCGGATCCGACTCAGTTTCCCGATCTGCCGGTGACGGTCGTCCTCGACCGGATCCCGGTGCCGATCCTCGCGGTCGACCCCACCGGTGCCATCGTGTTCGCGAACGAGGCCTTCGACGATCTGTTCGGTCTCGACCGCACCGAGCGGGAGGACTTCCACCTGCACGACATCTTCCCCGACCGGGCTCCGGAGGGTGTCAACGTCGCCGACATGTTCCTCACGACGGTGGCCACCCGCGCGGATTCTCTGTGGCGGATGACCGACAAGACCGGCGATATCGTGCAGGTGCGCGCCAGCAAGTCGATCCTGCGCCGTACCGAGGACACCATCGTTCTCGTCGCGTTGGAGGACTTCACCGATCAGCTGTGGAACGACCCCAAGAGCGCCTTGCGCTGACGCACGGAACACGTTCTTCCCCGAACGACGAACGGTGTACGCCGGCGGATCATTCGCCGGCGTACACCGTTGCTCTGTTTCCGCCCGCGTGCTTGGACTCGTACATCGCCGTGTCGGCGTCGAGCAGCACGTTGTGGACCAGATCGGCACTGTCACCGGACTCGGTGGCGGTGGACCATCGACTGCCGTCGAGCAGGGCCACCCCGACACTGACCGTCACCGGCACGTCGTCGGCTGGGTCGTGAATCGACTCGAGGATCTCGTGGGCGATCCGGTGCGCGGCGGCATCGTCGACCGGTAGCGCGATGGTGAACTCCTCGCCGCCGGTGCGTGCCACGCACGGCCGCGTGCCCGTGACCGCCGTCAGCCTGCGGGCCGTCCGGCGCAACACTCGGTCCCCCACCGCATGACCGTAGGTGTCGTTGACGCGCTTGAACTGGTCCAGATCGACCACCATCAGTGCGACGGAACGGTGCTCGTCCAGCGAGTTCATCATGCGTTGGAGCCGCAATTCCAGGCCGCGTCTGTTGAGCAGTCCGGTCAGCGAGTCCGTGTTGGCGAGATCGAGTTGGCGCTGGATCACTGCGCGGAACGCGAGTACCGAGTTGACCACCAGAACCGTCACGAGGGTGCGGGCGAGGATCGACGCCGGATCCTCCGGCCGCTCGACCAGGGCGAGTACTGCGAGTAGCAGAATGACCGCGTTGACGAATGCCGTGTGGAACTTGAGCACGGTTCGCCGCGAGAAGTACGCGATGTAGGTCCCGATCACGGCGAACAGGGCAGCGCCGTACAGCGCGAGATCACGGTCGTCGAAGGTCAGCAGCATCGTCGACACGCCCACGTCGGCGTACACGACGAACCATCCCGGCATGTGGGAGGCGTCCGCCGAGCGCAGCCACCACCATGCCCCTACCGGGAGAGTCGACAGCAAGACCATCAGGCACACGACAACAGCCGTCGGTCCAACGGGACCGTCCGAGGACAGCATCGCTATCGCCCCGATGAGACCGAACGAGGGCACCAGCACGGCGATTCCTCGCGCCACCCGGCGTTCGAGTCGTACCGAGTTCCGACGGGTCCCGGCATCGGACGCGAGCAACGGCTTGTCACGACCGATCGGCACAGCATCCCCTCCGTCCGCGCTTGCTCTACGAGCGACTGCGCACTGCCTCGATCGCCCCGATCGTGGATCGCCCGCCGATCAGACGCTACCTGCGCGACGGTCGGGCAGGTCCGGCCTGATGGTTTCGTAATCGGTCAAGAAACGATCGAGCAACGTCACGAGCGATTCTCGGTCCTGCCGTGTCCACCCCTCGATCACCCGTCCGAGATTGTCGGTTCGTCGTTGCTGGATCGCCGACGCTGCTTCCTGACCCGACGCGGTCACCGCGAGCACGAACGCTCGACCGTCACGTTTGTCGGGCAGCCGCTCGACGTGCCCCCGTTCGACCAGCTGAGCCACCTGCCTGCTCACCGTCGACGGATCGGAATTCACCATGGCGGCGAGTTCACTCGACCGCATCGGTCCGTCGCGCAGGAGCCGGAACAAGCATACGTACGCGGCACCGTCGACACCGCCCGAGGACGAGATCGCAGCGATGTTGCGCTCACGCAGGCGTTGCAGCCGAACCAGCTGCGTGCCCAGCTCCTCGGCGAACTCGACCACGTCAGTTACCGGTGAACTGCGCCGGTCGCTTCTCGAACACCGAGGTGATCGCCTCGGTGAGGTCGTGCGAGGCGAGGAAGGCGGCGTTCCAGGCCGCGACGTAGCGCAGGGAATCATCGACACTGGAGGATCGAGAATGATCCAGCACGGTCTTGATGCCCTGCACCACCAGGGGCGGATTGGCGGCGATGGCGGCGGCGCATTCGCGAGCAGCGGCGAGGGCGGCGTCATGGTCCTCGAACACATCGTTGACCAGGCCGATCTTCTCGGCGCGCGCGGCGTCGATGTCCTTGCCCGTCAGTGCCAGCTCACGCATGTGCCCATCGCCGATGATCGCGGGCAGTCGAGCCAACGACCCCATGTCCGCGACGATCGCGACCCGCACCTCGCGCACGCTGAACTTCGCGTCGGCACTGGCGTAGCGCACGTCCGCGGCGGTGATGAGGTCGACGCCACCGCCGATGCACCAGCCCTGCACGGCCGCGACGACGGGCTTGCGGCAGTCCGCGACGGCGTTGATGGCCTTCTGCATCGTCTTGATTGTGTCGTGGAACGTCGTTCGGGGACCGGCCAGTGCCTTGTCCGCCATGAGCGGACCGAAGGTTCCTGCCATCGCGGCGAGGTCGAGTCCGTAGGTGAAGTTCTTGCCCGAGCCCGCGAGCACGACTGCACGAACCTCGGGATCGGCGTCGAGCTGAGCGAACAGCTCGGGGCTCTCGCTCCAGAAGTCCGGGCCCATGGCATTGCCCTTGCCCGGTCCGAGGAGGGTCACTTGCGCGATGTGGTCGGCGATCTCCACGGAGAAGGCTTTCCAGGTTCGTTCCGTCATGCCTGCGAGCCTAGCGGCAGAGTCGCCCATCTCCGCACCGCATGTTACGGCGCGTAACGTCTGCGCTAAGTCCCTGCTCAGCTCTGGTGCATACGCCGAATGAGGCTCACCATCTATCCATGCTGATGCATCAGGGACTCGGCCTGGAGACGTTCAACGATCTGCCGCGCCGCAAGGCGGTGCATGCGTTGTACGAGTGTTGTTGCTCGGTGGCGTGGGCGTCCAGGGTGGCGGACGGCCGCAGGTATCGCTCGCGGGCAGAGCTGTTCTCGGCAGCCGACGCGGAACTGGCGGAGCTGTCGGACGGCGACATGGACATGTTGGCCGCAACGCGTCCCGAGCCGAGCAAGGTGTGCGCAGCCATCAACGCCGATACGCGAGGCGCTCTGGTGACCGCGGCGCGCGCGTACTGCGAGCGATTCGGCTATCCGTACATCTGGAGCGGGTTGTTCGAGCCCGAGGGCTTCGAGCCGCGCGACATCCTGGTGGATCTGGGCCATCGACTCGACAACGACGATCGGACCGAACGCAAGATCATGCGCGACGAGCTGGCGAAGATCAACCACATTCGATTGGATCGCCTGCTCGGGCCCGAGGGCGGCTGGCCGCAGTACTGACCTGTTCGCCGAGTACGGACGGGCCGCCGACCCGGGATCAGCCGAAGAGACCGACGACGCGACCGATCAGTCCACCGGCGATCAGGATCGCCAGTAACGCCACCACACCGATGATGAGGATCGGCATGACACGGCTGCGCTGCGGCGGTTCGTGATTGGGGCCGCCGACTCCCGTTTCGGCGGGCGGGGTGTCTCCTGGCGTGACACTGCCACCGGCTTCGAGTCCTGCGGTGACGTCGGGATCGGGATTCTGAGCATTCATCTGTCCCGGTTACCCGGTGCCGTGTCCCTCAATCGAGATGTGCCCTAGCTATCGCTCCCGCGAACAGTTCGGAGACCGCGTCGGCAATGACTCCCTCGTCGATTTCCTCCGGATCCACCGAATGTTCGACGGCCAATCCGGAGATCAAGGCCGCCAGTGACGTCGCGAGGCGTCGGGCATCGAATTTCTCGCCGACTCCCCAGTCGTCCGCTCGCTCGGCGATGAGGCGTTCGAGCTCGCGCCGGAGTGCTCGACGGTCGGTGCGATAGCGCTCCGCGACGGCCGGGTCGCGTCCGGCGAGAATCCCGAATTCGACGGTCAGCAGCGGCCAGCGGGGTTCGGCGACCACCCACGACGCGATCTCTCCGCCGCCCGCTCCGGCGGCCGCGCCGGGGTCCAGATCGGAAATGTGAGCCAGTACGCGGGCCGCGAGGTCGAGGGACCGCCTGGCCAGCAGCTCGGCGAACAGCGCTTGCTTGGACTCGAAATTGGAGTAGACGGCTCCCTTGGTGAAGCCGGCGCGGTCTGCGATGTCGGTGAGTTTGGCTGCGGCATAGCCATTTTCGGTGAACTCGTCCGCTGCGGCGGCGAGCAGTCGATCTCGAACGTCGGCACGCTGCGGTCGTCGCTGCGACTGTGTCGACCCCCACTTTTCTTGCTCGTCGGCATTCACGATACCTAGAGTATTGAATACCTCGGGTATCGACAAGATTCAGGAGTCACCCATGCGCAAGATGTCACTGCTCGCCGCCGCGGTGCTGATACTTCAGCTCGGCTTCATCCTCAGCTACGTCTCGGCGTTTCATCAGCCGACTCCGCATGCGATCCCCATCGCGGTGGTGACCGAAGCCGGTCTCCCCGAGGGGCTGGACCAGCAGACGACCGATCGCCTGAACGCCATCGACGGCGCCCCGCTCGAGGCACGCACCGCGGCCGATACCGCCGAGGTCCGTTCACTGCTCCGCGACAGGGAAGTCATCGGGGCCTATGTCGTCGGCGCGAACGGGACGGACACGCTCATCACCGCCAGCGCAGCAGGCAGCTCCGAAGCCACCGCGCTGCAATCGATCTTCACCGAGGTCGACGCCGCCCAGGGCCGCCAGTTCGTGGTGCGCGACGAGATCCCGGTCGGTGTGCACGACAACCGAGGGTTGTCCGGTTTCTATCTCTCGGTCGGGTGGGTCGTCGGCGGCTACCTTCTGGCTGCCGCATTCGGACTGTTGATCGGGGCACCGACCTCGCGCCGCGAAACCTGGATGCACGTCGGCATTCTCGCGGTGTACTCCCTCGCTTCCGGCACTCTCGGCGCATTCCTCACCACCCATGTACTGGAAACCTTTGCCGGCCATTGGTTTCCACTGACCCTGCTGGGCACCGGGGTCGTCTTCGCCACCGGACTGTTCACCATGGGCCTGCGCGCCCTGATCGGTGTCGCGGCGGTGCCCGCCGCCATCGCGCTGTTCGTCATTCTCGGAAACCCCAGTGCAGGAGGCGCTTTCGGGTCCGATGTACTGCCGTCGCTCTACGCCTCGATCGGTCGGTGGATCACCCCTGGCATCGGCACCGAGGGCGTACGCAGCATCGTGTACTTCTCCGGCACCGGACTGGGGCAACCCGCACTCGGCCTGACGCTCTACATCGTGATCGGCGCGCTACTGATGGTCGCGGCGGCTCTGCGGCGTCGGTCTGCACACAACCCGATGAGCTCACGCGAGACCAGTAAAGTGTGATCCCATGACCTCCACCTTCCCGCTGCCTCTGCCCGATCTCGCTGTCCGCACTCTCGGAGGCGCAGTCGTGTGGGCGAACGACGAGACGTTCGCGGAGAAGGAGAATCTCGTCAGTCCCGGCAAGGCCGACTACTCGACCGCGACGTTCGGGCACAAGGGTCAGATCTACGACGGGTGGGAGACGCGTCGGCGACGCGAGGCAGGCTACGACGAGGCCATCGTGCGTCTCGGCGCACCGGGTGTCGTCTCGGCAATCGTCGTCGACACCTCGTGGTTCACCGGAAACTACCCGCCGGAGATTTCGGTCGAGGCCGCCGAGGTGCAGGGCTTCCCGTCCCCGGACGAGCTGCGCACGCAGACCGAGTGGACCACCATCGTCGCGCGCAGCCCGGTCGACGGCGACAGCGAGAACAGGTTCGCCGTCGCCTCCGACGCGCGGTGGACGCACGTGAAACTGTCGATCTACCCGGACGGCGGCGTGGCGCGGTTGCGGGTACTGGGCCGCGGCAAGCCCGATCCCGAGTT
Organism: Rhodococcus sp. 05-2254-6; assembly: GCF_002258565.1. Classification (NCBI taxonomy): domain Bacteria; kingdom Bacillati; phylum Actinomycetota; class Actinomycetes; order Mycobacteriales; family Nocardiaceae; genus Rhodococcus; species Rhodococcus sp. 05-2254-6. The sequence goes on along the minus strand of NZ_NOZF01000012.1, from coordinate 108 downwards.
CCTCGCGGCCGGGCCGGGGAACAGCAGATTGTTGGGGGAGCTGTAGAACATGTTGGAGCACGCCGAGACGTAGGCACCGTTCTCGAGCGCTGCCAGGTCGACCGGCCC
>NZ_NOZF01000124.1:0-16151 GCF_002258565.1 Rhodococcus sp. 05-2254-6 | reverse complement strand
GGCCGGACGAGATCGACATCGTCGACGGGCAGATGCAGGTACGTGGCGACTCGGGCCGAGCAGAGACCTATCGGGACATGTTGCGCCGCCGCGGCGAACCGAGCATCGAAGCGTCCGAGACCTACACTCCCGAGGACGTAAGTGCCCGGTTCTCCATGCATGCATATGGAGCCGTGTTCGCCGAGGTGGCCGTGGACGAGCTGCTAGGAACCGTGCGGGTGCGGCGAATGTACGCCGTGTACGACGCCGGCCGAATCATCAACCCAAGGATGGCGCACAGCCAAGCCCTCGGCGGAATGACACAAGGCATCGGCATGGCTCTGCTCGAGTCCGCAGAAGTCGACTACCGCGACGGACGTCTGGTCAACGCGAACCTTTCCGACTACCTCGTGCCGGTCAACGCCGACGTCCCCGTTCTGGACGCTGCGTATCTCGACGCCCGCGACGACATTGCAGATCCGATCGGTGTCAAAGGCCTGGGTGAAGTTGTCATGGTGGGAGTTCCCGCAGCAATTGCCAACGCTGTGTACAACGCGACGGGGCGCAGGGTGAACGATCTTCCCATCACAATCGAGAGCATGCTCTAGACCACGGCACGAAGCAGGTGCGGCCGGTAGCGCGCGCTATCGGCCGCACCTGCTTCGCGGTCTCGGACTGTCCCACTTACGACGGATCGGTCGGATCCCCGACACTGATGACGGCGATGAGGTCTCCACCTTCGACCTGCGCGACACCGGTGATCGCGAGGCGGGTGATCCGTCCGCCGCGTGGTGCGCTTATTGTGGCTTCCATCTTCATGGCCTCGATGGTGGCCAACGTGTCCCCGACCGAGACCGAATCCCCCTCCGCCGCAACCATCGTCACGACTCCAGCGAACGGTACCGCCACGTGAGACGGATCGTTTCGGTCCGCTTTCTCCGACGCCGGGGCATCCGCCGCAATCGACCGATCGCGCACCGACACCGGGCGCAACTGCCCGTTGAGGATGCACATCACCGTCCGCATTCCGGCGTCGTCGGGCTCCGAAATGGCCTCGAGCCCGATCAGCAGCTCCACACCCTTTTCGAGCTTCACCCGGTGCTCGTCACCCTGTCGTAGACCGTAGAAGAACTGGTTTGCCGACAACGACGAGGTGTCGCCGTACTTCTCGCGGTGTTCGGCCAGTTCCTTGGCGGGGCCGGGGAACAGCAACCGGTTCAACGCTTCTCGACGGACCGGTCCGGCTGTGTCGAGGGCTGTCTCGTCGTCGGGTGTCAGGGGTGCGTCAGGGCGTGCCCCGGTTCGTCCGGCGAGCGCCCGTTCTCGGAACGGCTCCGGCCATCCACCGGCCGGTGTCCCGAGGTCGCCGCGCAGAAAGCCGATCACCGAATCGGGGATGTCGTACTTTCCTGGGTCCGCTGCGAAGTCGTCCACGCTCACCTGCGCACCCACCAGGTGCAGTGCGAGATCACCGACCACCTTCGAACTCGGTGTCACCTTGATCAGTCGACCCAGCAGCCGATCCGCGTCGGCGTAGGCCCGCTCCACCAGCTCGAATCGATCTCCGAGTCCGAGCGCGATGGCTTGCTGGCGCAGGTTCGACAGCTGGCCGCCAGGAATTTCGTGCCGGTACACCCGCCCGGTCGGCGAGGGCAGCCCGGACTCGAACGGCGCGTACACCTTTCGCAGAGCCTCCCAGTACGGCTCTAGATCGCACACGCTCTGCAGGCTCAAACCGGTATCGCGTTCGGTGTTCGCCGCAGCCGCCACGATGGCCGACAACGCCGGCTGAGACGTCGTGCCCGCCATCGGAGAGGACGCACCGTCGACGGCGTCCGCCCCGGCCGTCCATGCAGCGAGGTACGTCGCCAGCTGCCCACCGGGTGTGTCGTGAGTGTGCAAGTGCACCGGAAGGTCGAAGTTCTTGCGCAGCGCGCTCACCAAAGTGGTCGCCGCCGGTGCCCGCAACAGACCCGCCATGTCCTTGATCGCCAACACGTGCGCGCCGGCGTCGACGATCTGCTCGGCAAGCCTCAGATAGTAGTCGAGGGTGTAGAGGTCCTCTCCAGGGTTCGACAGGTCACCGGTGTAACTCAGCGCCACTTCCGCTACGGCAGAACCAGTTTCGTGCACGGCGTCGATGGCCGGTCGCATCTGGTCGACGTTGTTGAGCGCGTCGAAGATACGGAAGATGTCGACGCCGGTCTGCGCGGCCTCCGCCACGAACGCGGACGTCACCTTCTGCGGATACGGGGTGTACCCCACAGTGTTGCGACCTCGCAGCAACATCTGGAGACAGATGTTGGGCACGCCCTCGCGAAGGGAAGCCAGCCGCTCCCACGGATCTTCGTGCAGGAACCGCAGCGCCACATCGTATGTCGCGCCGCCCCATGCTTCGATCGAGAGCAGCTCCGGTGTCGCTCTCGCCACGTAGGGAGCTACCGCCATCAAACCAGTCGTCCGTACACGCGTCGCCAACAACGACTGATGCGCGTCTCGGAACGTCGTGTCGGTGACCGCAAGCGCTTTCTGCTCACGCAGTGCGCGAGCGAAGCCTTCGGGACCCAGCTTCTGGAGACGTTGACGACTACCGTCCTGCGGGGGAACCGTCATGTCCAGTCCCGGCAGTTTGTCTCTCGCGTAGACCACTGTCGGGCGACGGCCGTGCGGCATGTTCACCGTGATGTCCGCGAGGTAGCTGAGAATCTTTGTACCTCTGTCACCGGAGGCGAACGACGTCAGCAGACCGGGCCGCTCCTCGATGAACGAGGTCGTGATGTGTCCGGCTCGGAAGTCGGGATCTGCCAGAACGCTCTGCAGGAACGGGATGTTCGTGGCCACGCCACGAATGCGGAACTCTGCGATTCCCCGCCGCGCGCGGGCGACCGCGTCATCGAAGGTGCGGCCACGGCAGGTGAGTTTGACCAGCATCGAATCGAAATAGGCGGAGACCTCCGCACCGGTGGTGGTGCCACCGTCCAGACGCACACCGGCCCCACCAGGCGTCCGGTACGCGGTGATCCGCCCGGTATCGGGGCGGAACCCGTTCGCCGGATCCTCCGTGGTGATACGACACTGCAACGCCGCCCCACGAATCGTGATGTCCTCCTGTCGAAGCCCCAGATCCGCCAACGACTCACCCGACGCGATCCGCAACTGCGACTGCACCAGATCGATATCGGTGATCTCCTCGGTGACAGTGTGCTCGACCTGAATACGCGGATTCATCTCGATGAACACATGGTGTCCGTCGCGATCGACCAAGAACTCCACGGTCCCAGCGCACGAATAACCGATCTTCTTCGCGAAGGCGACCGCGTCTTCGCACAACCGAGACCGCAACGCCTCGGTGATGTTGGGGGCCGGTGCAATCTCGACCACCTTCTGGTGGCGACGCTGCACCGAGCAGTCTCGCTCGAAGAGATGGATGACGTTGCCGTAGGTGTCTGCAAGGATCTGTACTTCGATGTGCCGGGGCTCGATCACTGCTTGCTCGAGGAATACCGTCGCATCGCCGAACGCCGACTCAGCCTCTCGCGCAGCAGCTTCGATCGCGTCGCGCAGACCTGCGATCTCTACCACCCGACGCATGCCGCGGCCGCCACCGCCCGCGACCGCTTTGACGAACACCGGAAAGGTCATGGTCTCGGCTGCCGCCATCAACTCGTCGACGTCCGAAGACGGTTCAGAGGACGAGAGCACGGGCAGACCCGCGGCCTTCGCCGCTGCTATGGCACGAGCCTTGTTCCCCGTCAGCTCCAACACATCGGCAGACGGGCCGACGAAGGTGATTCCAGCCTCCACGCACGCCGCCGCCAGATCCGGGTTCTCCGACAAGAACCCGTACCCCGGATAGATCGCATCTGCGCCGGCGCGGACCGCAGCATCGACGATCTTCGTCACCGACAGATAATTGCGCACCGGATGTCCGGGCTCGCCGATCTCGTACGCCTCATCGGCTTTGGTGCGGTGCACCGAATTTCGGTCCTCGAACGGGAACACCGCAACGGTGCCCGCTCCGAGCTCGTAGGCAGCACGGAATGCTCGAATTGCGATCTCGCCACGGTTGGCGACCAATACCTTGGAAAACATATGGACAGCAAACCCCTCGACGAGCTGGAATCGGACTGTTGAGTCGTGCAGAACTTCAGTCGGTCACAGGTGGGTACCATTTCTGCATGAGGTCGGTCTGATCGGCGGAGCCCCCGAGTCGTTCGACCGCCTCGTCCATCATCTCGGCGACCAACGATCCGACTCGCAGTTTCTGCCCGACGTGGTCTGCCAATGCCCCGGCGAGATGCGCGTCCTTACGCATCAATTCGAGCGTGAAGCCCTGCTTCAAGTTGGGGAAGACGATCTCGGGATACGTGTAGTCGGTGACGTAACTGCGCCCGGACGATACGTTGAGGACGTCGATCATGACATCGGGCGGGATTCCGTACCGCTCGGCGAGCGTGATCATTTCGACCGTCGCGAACCGGTTGCAGTGGTTCAGGAGGTTGTTGACCAGTTTGGCGGCATGTCCGGCACCGACCGGCCCCAGGTGAAACACGTTGGAGGTGATCGTGTTCAGCAGCGGCTCGGCGCGGGCGAAATCCTCGTCGGTTGCGCCGACCATGAGGGTGGCCAGACCGTCGTAGGCGCGTCGAACCCCGCCGGCGATCGGTGCGTCGATGTAGGAGATCGATTTCACGGCGAGGTCGCGGACGAGTCCCTCGTCGACGATGGGCGTGCTGCTCGTGGTGTCGATGACGAGTGAACCCGGACCCATCTTCTCGGCCAGGCCGCCGTCGCCGAGCAGAAGCTTCAGGACGTTGTCGGGGCCGGGAAGAGACAGGAACACGACGTCGCATGTCGCGATCTCGTCGAGTGGTGCGAACCTCGCTCCCCGTTCCTCCAAGGGAAGTGCGAGGGCGGGGTTCAAGTCGTTGACCAACAACGTGTTCGTGTCGACGAGTCGAGACGCGATGGCCGACCCCATCGCTCCGATGCCGACGAATCCAATACTCTGCGACAAAAGTCCGCTCTCCTCAATCAGTCTGACAATTCACATGCTGCTATCCAGTGGCCCAATTGTCAATGCAGAGAAGCGTTCCTGGCGACGTGATCGGCACCGGACCGCCGAGATGGAGCATCGATCTGCCGTACAGACAGGGCACACAGGGCCGAGGTGACGGTCGATGCCGCGATCCAGAGCACGACCGGCAGCCCGGAGTCCATGTCCGCCACCAACTTCCTCAGCACCAACGGCGTAACCGCACCGCCCAGAATGACTCCCAGGGTGAACCCGATCGACAGACCCGTGTACCGGACCGCGCCGTCGAACGCCTCGGCGAAGAACACGCCGATGGTTCCCCACGTCATCGAGTAGCCGGTCAACATGACCAGGTACGCAACGAGAACGACGGCCTGGTTCTCCGTGTCGAAGGCCCGCATCCATCCGTACGCGGTCACCGCGATAGCCAGATTGCCCGTGATGAAGATCTGCTTCCGACCGACGCGGTCGCTCAGCGCACCGAAGAAAATACTGGCCGCGATCACCCACACGGCCGCCGCGATGATGATCACGAGCATCTGGATTCGGGTGAAACCGTGATTGGAGCCGTACGACAGACCGAAGACGGTCGCAGAGTAGAAGGTCGCCGAGTTGCCCACGGCTGCACCGGCTATCAAAAGAACAGCCATCTTGTGTCGACGAAGAACGACCAGCGCGGGGGCCGGCGAGACGACATGAGACTTGCGCAGGGCCTCGAACTCGGGGCTCTCCTCCAGACGCAACCGAATGATCAACCCGAGGATGACGAGCAGACTGCTGATCCAGAACGGAACGCGCCACCCCCAGCTGAGGAAGGCGTCGTCGCCCATCGCCGCGCCGACCACCAGGAACACGATGTTCGCCACGATCAGGCCGCACTGGGCACCCGTCTGAACCCACGAACTGTAGAAACCCCGCTTGCCCTTGGGGCTGTGTTCGACAGTCATCAGCACGGCACCGCCGTATTCGCCGCCCAGCGCAATACCTTGGATGAAGCGGAGAACAACCAGCAGGATGGGGGCGGCGATCCCGATGGTGACGTATGACGGAATCAGCCCGATGGCGACAGTCGCGGCGCCCATCATCACCAGAGTCGTCACCAGAGTCACCTTGCGACCCACCCGATCCCCGAAATGACCGAAGACGACTCCACCCAGTGGCCGAGCCACGAATGCGACGCCGAAGGTCGCGAGCGACAACAGCGTGCCTGTCACCGGATCGGAATTGGGGAAGAACACCGTGCCGAACACCAGCGCGGCAGCGGTTCCGTAGATGAAGAAGTCGTAGTACTCGATGGTGGTGCCCATCAAGCTGGCGATGCCCACCCGTCTGACGTCATTCTTGGAAGGTGTCCTGGACACGGTGTACCTCAATTCCGATGGTCGCTTGCGAGGCGCTCGCGCAACTCGACCTTGCGAATCTTTCCGCTCATGGTCTTCGGCAAGTCGTCGACCACGATCACGCGTTCGGGGCAGTAACGCTTGGCCAAGCCGGACTCGATCAAGAAGTCCCGCAACGATTCCACTGTCACCGCGGAGCCAGGTCGGCACCGCACGAAGGCGCACGCTCGCTCGCCCAGCCTGTCGTCGGCGTACCCGACCACAGCCACATCGGTCACGGCCGGATGGCGGAAGATCTGACTCTCCACGGATCCGACGGGAATGTTCTCGCCGCCGCGAATGATGATGTCCTTGGTCCGGCCCGTGATCGTCACCGAACCGTCCGGGTCGTGGACCGCCGTGTCACCGGTGGCGAACCAACCGTTGTCGTCGAACGCTTCCTCAGTTGCCTCGGGACGATTGTGATAGCCGACGAACATGCCCGTACCGCGCAGCCAGAGATCGCCCACCTCACCGTCGACCGCGTCGTCGCCTTCGGCGGTACGAACGACGACCTCAGCACTCGCGAGCGGTAGACCGTCGGTGGTGCGATTGATGTCGTCGAGATCCGGCTTGCCGGACACAGCGATACCGAACTCGGTCATTCCCCACGCAGGGATCACGGAACATCCGAGCGCCTCTTCCGCCTCGCGCATCAGCGGGCGCGGGATGGGTGCGCCCGCCACTGCGATCAGGGCGAGATCAGGAGCGTTCTCGCGACAAAGCTCGGACGTACGCAGCAGGTCGATCAAGAACGTCGGAGAGCCCACCATCGTTGTGATGCGCTGCGATTCGATGACGCGAGCGCCGACGTCTGAACTCCACTTCTCCATGAAGACAGCGGTTCCGGCGAGGTGAACAGTGAACAGCGCTCCCCAGAAGAACCCAGTCGAGTGCCCTACCGGTGACATGACGAGATTTCTGAACGGTCGACCGAGCGACTCGGGACCAACGTGAACAGCCCACCCACGAACCACGACATCGAGGGTGGCGTGCAGGTTCATCACGGCCTTGGGTTCGCTCGTCGTCCCCGAAGTGAAGGCGAGCTGAGCAACGCCGAGGGGATCGGCCGGCACCTCGACGAATGCCTCCGCTTCCCCAAGGAGCGCGTCGAGCGACACGGTCCCCTCGACTGGCTCCCCGACGACCACGATCGTCAGATCGTCGTTCAGACGGATCTTCTCCGACAGGGCAGTGGTCACGACGTCGGTGGTCCCGTGGAAACGAGAGACGACGAGCATCTTCGTTCCGGTCGCAGCGGTCATCGACTCCACTTCGTGCGAGCCATATGTGATCGGAATGCCCGAATATGTCGCTCCCGCCCTCAGCACGCCGTAGACGACGCCAAGGAACTCCGCCGAATTCGTCATCATCACGGTCACCACGTCGCGTGGTTTCACACCGTTGGCCTGCAGACCGGCTGCGACCCGTCGGCTCATCGTGTCCAGCTCGGCATATGTCGACTCGCCGACGATTCGCCCGGTGTGGTCGACGCTGACCGCCGCTACCCTGTCGGGATGGCGGGCGACCGCGTCGTCGAGGAAAGCCCACAACGACTCCGGCCGCCACTCCCCCTCGTCCAACCGGCGGAGCGCTTCCTCGTACGTGACGACCGAACCGTCGGGCAACCCTCTGGTCATAGTGTTCATCGTGCTGCCGGGACGCCGACTCGCATCGTGACGATGCTGCTGTCGCGTGCCGACTTTCGGGCCTCGACATCGAAATCCGGTGTCGCACAGAAGAACAGCGTGCGACCGTCCTCGCCACCGAGTGCGCACGCGAAGACACAGGAGCCCGGGTCGACGTTCTCGACGATTTCACCGTCGACCAGGCGAAGCAGCCGATCCTGTCGGATGTCGGCAAGCCACACACCGCCCTCGGAATCTATGCACGACCCATCAGGGGAGACCGTCAACTCCTTCATCGCGTCATCCGCGGACCGCGACGTGGGCAGCGGACCGAAGGTCGCCCACACCCGTCGGTTGACGAGCATTCCCGAGTCGGTCAAGTCGAACGCCGTGATGCGATTGCCGAACGTCTCGTTGACGAGCATGACGTTGTCGTCGGTGATCACACAGCCGTTCGGGAACCACAGGTCGTCGGCGACGCGAGTGATTGTCCCGTCCGGATCGACTCGGTGAATGCAGCCGCATCGCATGTCCTCGCCTGCATAGAGGTCGAACCCGAAGTCGCCCAGGTACGCTCGCCCCTGAGTGTCGACGATGATGTCACCGAGGAATCCGCCGACATGATCGGACAGATCCGCGTGCACGACGACGGTCCCGTCCGGTTCCCGCCGGAGCAGCGTCTTGTCCATCATCGACACGATCAGCAAACGACCGTCGGGCAGCCACCCGAGACCCGACGGTTGATTGGGCACCGTCGCTTCCTCTCTCAGGTCCGAGCCGTCCTCGCGTGCCGACTGAACCTTGTGGGTGTACAAATCGGAGAACCAGATACGGCCGTCGTGCCAGCGCGGCCCTTCTGTGAACGTCATTCCGGGAACAATGGTCTCGAATTTTTCGGACACAGTGGACTCCTCAGTGGTGGTTTCTGTCCGAATGCTCATGCTTCGGCGCGCCTCCGTCCGCGTTGTGCGTAGGCGTAGGTGCCAACTGCGATCAGCAGAATGAATCCGTAGATTGCCTGCCGCGACGAATCCGGGATGTTCAGCAACGGCGTGACGTTGTTCAGAAGCGAGAGGAACAAGGCTCCCAACATCGCGCCGATGAACGAGCCGCGGCCGCCGGTGAGTACCGCGCCACCGAGGAACACCGCCGCGAAACAGGTCAACGTGTATCCCGAGCCGACCGAGTTCGATCCGATACCGGTCTGCGACGCCAGGAACACGCCGGCGACGACAGCACCGAATGCGCAGACGAGCAATCCGATGGTTCGCACACGAGCGACCGGCTGGCCGACACGTCGGCTGGACTCGATGTCGAAGCCCGTCGCGCGAAGTGCGAGACCGGCCGCGCGGCGGTACAGCCACCATTCGCCTGCCAGTGCGACGAGAACGAGAACGATGAAGGCGGTGGGGACGAATCCGACACCGAGAGCGAACAAGTCGTACAACTGTGGCGCGATGACACCTTCGGGGGTGGGTCGCAGAACGATCGCCAATCCGGCGATGATCGCCATGGTCGCCACGGTCGCCACGATCGGGTTGATCTTCAGCTTTTCGATCAGCAGCGCATTGAGACCACCGACCGCCAGCGCGGTGAGCAGGAGTAGCGGTATCGCCACGATCAGGGTGCCCACGGACAGATCCGGTAGCACAAGGGAGGCGATCACCACCGTCAGGCTCATGGTCGATCCGACCGAGATGTCGAGACTGCCCGAGATCATCGTGTACTGCTGTCCCAGGGCGACGAATGCGAGTGGCAACGTCAGCAACATCAAGTTGGCCCAGTTCTGCGGTGTCCAGAAGACATCCGACTGCGTTCCCGTGTAGATCGAGACCAACGCCAGAAGGACGAGCAGCATGGTGACGGGCACGTACGCCGGGGCCTTGGCCAGTAATCGGCCGAGCCAACTGGGACCGATCGGAAGCGAGGACACCTCCTCGTCGACGTCCACTGCGCCCACGAACGAGCTGACGATCGCGGATTCGGTTGTGGGGCAACTGATTTCCTCTATCACCGCACCCTTGGACATGACTACCACCCGATCGCACAGGCCTGCGAGTTCCGACGAGTCCGAGGAATTCACCACGACGGCTACACCGGACTCGGCCGCATTCGCCAAGAGCCGATAGATGTCCAAGCGCGCCTTGGCATCGACGCCCTGTGTCGGCTCGTCGACCATGAGGACTTTGACCTGCTTCATGGCCGCGCGCGCCAGGACGGACTTTTGCGCATTGCCGCCCGAGAGCCCGCCAATGGGCTGGTAAGGGGACACCGTCACGATTCCCAGACTGGCTTTGACGTCCTCGAAGCTCGAGCGTAGTCGCCCGGGCAGAGCCAAGCCGAAGGGTCCGGCGTCCGATCCGAGCTGGGTGGTGGCGTTGGACATCACCGACAGCGGAAGGAACACCGATTCTGCGGCCCTGTCACCGCTTTGGAAGCTGATTCCCGCGTCGAGCGCGGATGGAGGCGACAACCGCGAGATGTTCTTGCCGTCGATCGACACCGAGCCGCCGGTCTGACCGATACCGATCATTCCGCGCAGAGCAGCCCGCTGGCCGTTACCTTCTGCGCCTGCGACGCCGACGATCTCGCCCGCGCGCACACTGAAGTCGATGGGTCCGTACCCGGGACCCGACAGCCCGGTGACCCGAAGCCGTTCGGCAGCAGCGGAATCCACGCGCTTGCGTTCCGGGAACTCGAGGGCGGTCGGCGCACCGACCATGAGTTCGACGATGTCGTCGACCTCCCACTCCCCCGAATCGAAGGTGCCCTGCCCGATGCCGTCGCGGATGACCGTGATCCGATCGGCGAGGCGTCGCACTTCGTGGAGGCGATGGCTGACGTACACGATGGCCGTGCCGTCCTCACGTGACTGACGAACCAGTCCCTCGAGGTGCTCTGCGTAGCGCATGTCGAGTGCTGCCGTCGGTTCGTCGAGCATCAGCACCAATGGGTTGTGGCACATCGCTTTCGCGACTTCCAGAAGCTGGCGTGCACCGGGACCCAGTGCGACCACCGAATCGGACGGCTTGAACGGAAGATCGTACTTCGCCAGCAGCCCGGTCAGATTCTCCGGCGGTGCCTCGCCGATCGAGTGGAAGGACAGTGCGATGTTCTGCTCGACCGTCATGTTCGCGATCAGAGAGGTGTCCTGGTACGCGACCATCAGTCCCAACATGCGCGCCTGGCGCACCCCGCGGCCACCCAGCTCCTCGCCGCCGATGATCACGGTGCCCTGATCGGGCACGACCACTCCTGACGCCGACTTGATGAGTGTCGACTTCCCCGAACCGTTTTCGCCCACCAGGGCGTGTACTTCACTGGGGAGCACATCGAACGACACAGCGTCCAACGCGCGAACTCCCGGATACGTCTTCGTGACGTTGCGCATCACCAGCGCGGGGGTCCGGTCCGAGTCCTGCGTCAGCTTCTCGCGGGTGCGAACCGAGGTGTCACGATTGTTGTTGTTCATGCCAGTTTCTTCTTCCGGATTGATGGCCGCGGGCATCATGACGCCGACAATGCGAGTCGAATTTGTTCGGGGGTCAGCAGGCTCGGCACCGGTGTGCTCGCGGGGATCGAGCTGTCCATCTGATCGAGAATGTCGCCCACCGGAACAACAGGATTCGGTGAGATCATTTGTTGGTCGACGTCCTGCCCGGCCCTGAGCATGATTCCGGCCGTCACCGCGATGCGGCCTGACCAGACTTGACTGTTGGTGACGAACCCGACGGGCTCGAGCCCCGCGTCTCGCGCCTCCGAGAACGCTGTCAACCAGGACTGGTTGACCACGTCGGACATCGTGACCGGCGGAGTCGCACCTCGGTCGATGAACGGACGCACGAGATCCTCGGGGGTGTAGTCGTAGACGACAGCGCCCGGGTTCTCACCGGAGGCGAGAAGCGCATTGGCCGCTTGCGATGTGCCCTGCGGAGTCCACTGGGTGAATCCCTCCACGGATTTCTCCCAGCCGTTGTCGGCCATCGACTGATCGAGGCACGGCTGCCAGACCGCTGCGTTGCCATTGCCCGGGATTCCCGTGTAGAGCGCGTAGGTTTCGGATGATGACCCGGCGGCAGCGATCATGTCGCCGGCCTCGGCGTAGGTCTGGCACAGATCAGGAACGACCTGGGCCGACACCGTGGCGGCAAGGTCGGCGGGGAGCGGAGTCTGCGCCTCCACCACCAGGATCCCGGCATTCTTGGCCTGCTCGAGCACCGGCCCGATCGCGCCGCCGTAGATCGAGTTGATCACGATGACGTCGACCTGCTGAACGACCAGGCTGCGGAAGTTCGCGAGGAATCCGGCTACGTCGGTCGAGGTGTTGTAGATGAATCTGCTGACCTGCGGTGACGCGATGGCCTGAGCGGTGATCTCGGCGCGGAAGATGCTTCGCCACGGGTTGACGTTGTCGTTGGCGAACGCGACGGTCATCGATCCTCGACCCGTCTCGCAGGTGTTGTTGTCGAGGCAGTCGGCGTAGACGGCGTCCAGTTCGGGGGTGAACGGAACCGAGGCGACGGCCATCGTGTTGCGGATGACCGGGTTCAGGGAATCGGCGGGGATGTTCTGTAGGAACGCCTTGTCGATGGTGGCCTGCAGAGCAGCCGGATCGGCCACATCGGCCGAAACGGGCTCGACCACACCGCGTTCGACCACGGCGGAGGTCGTGCTGGAACAACCGGCACCGAACACCAGTAACGGTACGAGGGCCGCCAGGTACAGCCAACGGGGTCTACGCAGTCGCGCAGTGATCATCGAACTCTCCGGATTTCGTGAATGCGGGTGGGAACGTCCAGCCTGATCGGTCATTTCTTCACCCGCACGGCCCCGGTGATGCGGCGCAAGCCGCTGGCACCGAACGTCGCGAGCGTGATCGCTGCCACCGCAGTGACCAATGCAATGCCCTGCACCATCGTTCGGGCACCCGCCGACAGGCCGAGGATCGCGAGTACTTGATCCAGCAGCTGAAGGAACAGGCTGGCCACGACGACGCTGAGGACACTTGCCGGTCCGCCTGCGAAGATCCCGCCCGCAATGCCGACTGCGGTGACCGTTGCCAGCTGATAGGGCATTCCGATGCTCACGTCGGGGGTACCGACGAAGCCGGACACGAGTACACCGGCGATGCCGTAGAGCAGTCCTGCAGCGGCGAAGGCTGACACGCGAACGGTGGTGACCCGCACTCCCAGCGCCCGCGCTGCCCGTGGGTTGGACCCCACCTCGGCGACTCGGCGACCGGCGCGCGTGAGGTGCAGAGTTCCCGCGACGAGCAGGGCCACCACGACTGCGACGAGGAAGCATGCGTTCACTCGGAGGATCGACGTCTGAGTGAAGTCCTGCAAGACCTGCGGCGCAAGACCGGACAGCGAGAACGAGACGCCGGTCAGGTAACTGATCAGACCGCTCACGATGCCGAACGTGGCCAGGGTGACGATCAGCGAGTTCAGCCCGAGAGCGGAGATCAGGATGCCGTTGACGACACTGATGGCGATGGCCGTCAGGATCGCCGCGAAAATGACGAGCGTGACGTTCGCTCCTTCACCACCGAAATGGACCACGATGCCGGCGACTGCCGCGATGATCGCGGGTACGGACAGGTCGATCGCGCCCAACATGATAATCAACATCTGGCCGAGAGCAGCTAGTGCCAACACCCCGGTGAGTGCTGTGACCACCCAGATGGAGTCGCCCGACAGTGCCCGCGGGGTGGCGAAGAGGGCGACGACGATAAGAAGCCCCAGCGCGCCCCATGCTGCGAGGTAGCGGCCCGGGTACCGGTACTTGAGATCGGTGAGCACGCGCTGCCTGCTACTGCGGGACGCCTCCGCAGGCCTACCACCCTGAATGATCGTTGACATTTGCCACACTTTCTTTACAGTCGGTCAAAAGTGTGACCGAGTGATCGAAGTCATACTATTACTCATGTCTGGCTCTTCGTCAACGATTGATCGAAGCTCGCCGAAATCTGGTCGTGTCACGCCGAGGCGGATGCACGCCGAAGACCCGACCGCACGATCAGCGGTCGGGTCGATCAGTGTTCAGGTCAGGACATCAGCCGGCGGTCGAACGATCAGACAGTCCCGTACACCCGGGCAACGATTGCGCGGGCACGAGCAATGACTGGCGGGTCGATCATCTTACCGTCCAAGGCCACAGCTCCTCCGTCGTCATCAACGCCTTGCGCCTCGATCATCTCGAGTACCTTTGTCGCCCATGCTGATTCGTCGGGTGACGGCCGAAGAGCGTCGTGTACGGCACCGATCTGGCGCGGATGTATGCACAGCTTCGCACCGAGGCCCAGAGCGAGAGCATGAGCGACATCGTCCGCGAGCTGCGCGGTGTCGTCGATACTCGCGGTGACGCCATCCACGGGTGACGCGAGTCCCGAAGCCGCGCTGGCAAGCACCAACTGCGAACGCGTGTGCCGGAAAGCGTCTCGGCAGTCCGGATCGACGCCGAGCGCCACAGCAAGATCCATATGGCCGAGAGCGAGACGAGATACTCCGTCCGCTGCGGCGATGGACTCGGAGTTCACCACACCCCTCGGCGTCTCGATTAGCGGTACCAAAGGTGCGGACAACTCACGGTGAAGCGACGCAAGCCTGGACGCAGAGTCCGCTTTGGGCACCATGATCGCTGCACCGCCACCGCGCATCGCGCGGACCTCGGTGCCGTGCCACCGTGTTCCGTGGGCGTTGATGCGAACCATCGTCAGCGCACCGTCGACACCTGCGTCGGCTCTGGTCAACCATTCTTCTACCGCACGTAGAGCCTCGCCCTTGTCGGAAGGTGCCACCGCGTCCTCGAGATCGAGAATCACTACATCAGCGCCGGCCGCGTGAGCTTTGCGGAACAGTTCCGGCCGAGAGGCGGGGACGAACAGGAACGTTCGCGCCGCACCGACTGCATCTGCGGCCCTCATCGCACGAGCACGATCGGACGCCACGCGAGAACTTCGTCGAGTTTGCCATCAACATGCCTGCGGGAGGTGGTCACCTTCAGTCCGAGTGCATCGACTCCGGAAGCGTGCGAGGTCACGCTTTCGATGGCCACCGTCGACGCCAGAACGTCGCCCTCGTGAACCGCAGCGAGGTGGTCGCACCCGTGCCATCCCGCGACGGCGACGATCCCCGGTAGGGCCTGACACACATGATGGAATGCGAGCCCGATGGTGTGTCCGCCGTATACGAGTCGTGAACCACCGCCGGCCGCACTGTCGTGATGCACGCGCGCGACGTTTCCTGTCAGACGAGCGAGTTCGGGTGCGCTGGAGACGACGTCGCCACCGAGAACGCGCAGTTCTGTTCCGATCTTCGACGGCATACCGGTCGACCGGGGAATGCCGGCTATGTCCCAGTCGGTGATCGAGGCGAACATATCGGTCTCCACAGGGAGGTCGTTCACCGTCGCGATGTCGTCGGCCTTGTCCGTCGGCGGGGCTCCGGGCGACAGGAGCAACATGGCGCACCGTCGATAGTCCAGGACTGTGCGTCCGCGTTGGTCGACCGTCGTGATGCGCAGAACTGCCAGTCCGGTAGGGGTCCGCGGAGCCTTTCGTGCATTTTCTCTCAGGGCTTCCACCACAGCCTTGGTCCGCAGAGTGTCGCCGATGGCGGGAAGTCGGTAGAAGAACAATCCACGGTAGAACAAGTTCGCCCGCACGTGCTGGGTCGCCGGCGTGGACTGGCCGATCGAGACATCCCACACGAGTGCAGGGCTCGCCAGAGGGCCACCGGTCACAGTCCGCGCTCGTTGTCGATCGAGCGAAAGCGCGAATCGATTGCCGACGATGGACTGATGGACGGCTGCCATGCCCTCGGTGAGGGTGACGGCCGGCGCCGTGTCGAACACTTGCCCGACCGTCAATTCATCGAAAAATGGACTGCGTTCGGTCGTGAGACGCTCACTTGTGCGACTGCGCACTTTCGGTCCAGTGATCAAGGATGTTCAACGCGATAAATATCTGACAGTATTCTAGCTGTTCACGTTGTCGATATGTGAAGGTTGAGTAACCGATGTCAGTGGTAGGTGAGCGTCTCACGACCGAACGCAGTCCATTTTTCGATGAATTGACGGTCGGGCAAGTGTTCGACACGGCGCCGGCCGTCACCCTCACCGAGGGCATGG
>NZ_NOZF01000052.1:0-16225 GCF_002258565.1 Rhodococcus sp. 05-2254-6 | reverse complement strand
AGCACTGCCGCGAGGGACTGGTCCAGATCGCTGTCTCGCTCGCCGGGAGTGCCGTAGATGAGGTCGAGATTGACGTGCTCGAAACCGGCCGCGCGCGCCGCTGCCGAACAGACCGTCACAGACGGGTTGATGGTGCGCCGCGGAGAACGACTCGTGCTCACCGACCGGGGCCGATTGCTGGCCGACGCGGTGGTGCGCACCATCGCTGCCGCCTGAACAGTCTGTTTCAGGCTCCGAGGGCGTCGTAGTCGAACACCCTGGCGTGCAACACCGTTCGATTGCGCAGTGCCGCACGCACTGCGCGATGCAAGCCGTCTTCGAGGTAGATGACGCCGCGGAACTGCACCGCGTGGGGGAACAGATCGCCGTAGAAGGTGGAGTCCTCGGACAGCAATCTGTCCAGCTCGAGCACCTTGGTGGTGGTGACGATCTCGTCCAGACGCAGCTGGCGTGGCGGGATTCTCGACCAGTCCCTGATGGACAGACCGTGCTCGGGGTACGGCTTTCCGTCACGAACACCCTTGAAGATCATCGCGAGCCTCGAGCCGCTGGACCGAATCGAAAGAACGTTTCCACTCGGACCACAGTAAGGCCTTGCACGAGCATGCGTTCGCCGGCTACTAGACTCGAGCGACGATTGGAAACGAGAACGGAGGTGGGCACCGATGTCGAGCACCGACGACAGGCGGTTCGAGGTTCTACGAGCGATCGTGGCGGACTACGTGTCCACCCAGGAACCCGTCGGTTCACGTGCCCTGGTCGAACGCCACAATCTGGGGGTGTCCAGTGCAACGGTGCGCAACGACATGGCCGTGCTCGAGGCCGAGGGGTACATCGCGCAGCCGCACACCAGTTCCGGTCGGGTGCCGACCGACAAAGGCTATCGGCAGTTCGTCGACCGAATAGCGGACGTCAAGCCGCTGTCCGCGGCCGAACGCCGTGCCATCCTCGAGTTCCTCGAGAACGGCGTCGACCTGGACGACGTGCTGCGACGCGGCGTCCGATTGCTGGCTCAGTTGACCCGGCAGGTTGCCGTGGTGCAGTACCCCACGCTGTCGGCGTCCTCGGTTCGCCACCTGGAAGTGGTGGCGCTCACCCCGGCCCGGCTGCTGTTGGTGCTCATCACCGACTCCGGGCGAGTCGATCAGCGCATCGTCGAACTCGGTGACGTCATCGACGACGAGAATCTTGCGCAGCTGCGGCGTCTTCTCGGCGGTGCACTCGAGGGCAAGCGTCTGGCGGCGGCATCGGCTGCGGTGGCCGAACTCGCCGAGAACGCTCCACCTGCGCTACGCGACGCGATGATTCGATCGGCCACGGTGCTGGTGGAATCGCTGGTCGAGCATCCCGAGGAACGCCTGGTTCTCGGCGGGACGGCGAACCTGACGCGCAATGCCGCCGATTTCGCCGGCGACGCGGGGTTTCCCGGATCGCTCAGGGCGGTACTCGAGGCGCTGGAAGAGCAAGTGGTCGTCCTCAAGCTGCTCGCAGTGACGCAGGACACCCGCACCGTCACGGTGCGGATCGGCGAGGAGACGCAGGTCGAGGAAATGCGCGGGACATCGGTGATTTCCACCGGGTACGGGTCGGCTGGCATGGTCCTCGGAGGAATGGGTGTTCTCGGGCCGACCCGAATGGACTACCCAGGAACAATTGCGTCGGTCGCCGCGGTTGCCAGGTACATCGGCGAGGTCCTGGCCGAGCGCTGAGACGAGCGAGAACCGATCGAACGCCGGCGGCGGGGGCACGGCCGGCCGGCATACAGCTTCACCGAACGAGATTCATCTTCTAGGACGAAAGAGACGACGTGGCACGGGATTATTACGGGACTTTGGGCGTCGGCCAGCAGGCGACGGACCAGGAGATCAAGCGCGCCTACCGCAAGCTGGCGCGAGAGCTGCACCCGGACGTCAACCCGGACGAGGCCGCGCAGGCTCGGTTCAAGGACATCTCCACCGCATACGAGGTGCTTTCCGATCCGGAGAAGCGTCGCATCGTCGACCTCGGCGGCGACCCGCTGCAGCAGGGCGGCGGAGGCGGCGGCGGTGGTGGATTCGGTGGTGCCGGATTCGGCGGCGGCCTGGGAGATGTGTTCGAGGCGTTCTTCGGCGGCGGCGCGGGCGGATCCCAGCGCGGGCCGAAGGGGCGCGTCCAGCCGGGAGCGGATTCGCTGTTGCGTACCAAGCTCACCCTGGACGAGTGCGCCACGGGCGTGACCAAGCACATCACCGTCGACACGGCGATTCTCTGCGACCTGTGCACGGGCTCGGGCACCAACGGTGACTCCAAGCCGGTTCGCTGCGATACCTGCGGCGGTGCCGGTGAAGTGCAGTCGGTGCAGCGCTCGTTCCTCGGCCAGGTCATGACCAGCCGTCCGTGTCCCACCTGCCGCGGCGCAGGCGAGACCATTCCCGACCCCTGCCGCAAGTGTGGCGGCGACGGTCGCGTCCGGTCGCGTCGCGACATCTCGGTCAAGGTGCCGGTCGGCGTGAGCAACGGCATGCGCATTCGTCTCGCCTCTCAGGGCGAGGTCGGTCCCGGCGGCGGACCCGCGGGAGACCTGTACGTGGAGATCGTCGAACAGCAGCACGAGGTGTTCGTGCGCGACGGTGACGACCTGCACTGCACCGTCCGTGTTCCGATGGTCGACGCCGCTCTCGGCACCTCGGTCAACATCGACGCGATCATCGACGGACCCACCGAGATCTCGATCGAGCAAGGCACACAACCGAATTCGACGACGGTGCTGCGCGGTCACGGTATGCCCAAGCTGCGGTCAGGTATTCGCGGCGATCTGCACGCGCACCTCGAGGTCATCGTGCCGACCAAGCTCGACAGCAAGCAGACCCATCTGCTCGAACAGCTCAGGTCGATGCGCGACCGCGACTCGGCGGAGGTCGTCACCACCGGTTCGGCGCACAGCGGCGGTCTGTTCTCGCGGTTGCGGGAAGCGTTCAGCGGTCGCTGATCGATGGCCCCCACGGTCTTCTACCTCTCGCCTCTACCGAACGTCGGCGAGCTCGCGGTGCTCGACGGCAAGGAAGGGCACCATGCCGCTACGGTGAGGCGCATCCGGGTGGGCGAGCGGGTGTTGCTCGGTGACGGAGCGGGCGGCCTGGCCGACGCGGTCGTCGCCGCAGCGGAGAAGAACCGGCTCGAACTGACCGTGCAATCGCGCAGTGAGATGCCGCGTCCCACTCCGGTGGTGACGCTGGTGCAGGCATTGCCGAAGGCGGACCGATCGGAGCTCGCCGTCGAGCTGGCCACGGAAGCGGGCGTCGATGCTGTGTTGCCCTGGCAGTCCGCGCGATGCGTCGCACGGTGGGAGGGCCCGAAGGCGGCCAAGGGCGTCGCGAAGTGGCGCAGCACCGCGGCGGAAGCAGCCAAGCAGTCGCGTCGGGCATTCATCCCCGAGGTGTCCGAGCTGCACGATTCGCGGGAGGTCAACGCCTTCGTACGCGGCGTCGTCGAGCGCGGCGGGATCGTCGCCGTGCTGCACGAGGCGGCTACTTCGGCGTTCCGGGACCTGCCGTTCGACTCGGTTCCCGAGGTCGTGATCGTCGTCGGACCCGAGGGTGGTCTCGACGACAGGGAGGTCGCCGCTCTCACCGAGGCGGGTGCGACGCAGGTGGTGCTGGGCCCGACGGTGCTGCGGACCTCCACGGCAGGAGCTGTGGCTCTGGGCGCGCTGGGCGTCCTGACCTCGCGGTGGACCCAACTCCCGCCCGACTTCCAGAACGCATGAGCGCGCGGATCAAGATCGCGTACGGCGATCATCCGGAACAGTTCGGTCACCTCTACCTGCCGGCGGAGTCGATGGATCACCGGACGCCGGTGGTCGTGGTGGTGCACGGCGGGTTCTGGAGCGGACAGTACGGGTCCAGTCTGGGTACTCAGTTCGCCCGCGCAGTCGCCGCAGCCGGAGCGGTGGCGTGGAACATCGAGTACCGACGCGTCGGCGCAGGTGGGCACTGGCCGGAGATGCAGTCCGATGTGACTGCGGCACTCGACGTGGTTGCAGGGGAACTGCAGCACCATGCTCCGGTCGGGATCGACGACGTCCGCGTCATCGGCCACTCCGCCGGCGGTCACCTGGCCGTGTGGCTCGGCGGCGAGACCGGCACGAAGGTCCGCCCGTCGCGCATCGTCTCGCAGGCCGGAGTTCTCGATCTCGAGCCGCGCGGTGCGTCGGGACGGACGAACCCGGCGGTCGAGGCGCTGTTGCAGGCCCGATACGAGGACGACCCCGAGCTGTACCGGTCGGCCTCGCCCGCGGCCCGCACGCCCATCGGCATCCCGACGATCGCCCTGCACGGATCCGAGGACATCCAGGTGCCCGCGGCGCAGAGCGAGAGGTACGTAGCGTTGGCGCGCGCTGCCGGAGACGACGCGCGACTGACGATCGTGCCGGGGGAAGATCACTTCGCTTTCCTGAATCCCGATTCCCGGTGTTGGGCGCTCTCGCTCGACGCCGTGCTCGGTGCCACCAGCGAGTAATGGGAATGCGCATCGTTGCTGCGGCGTTAAACTCGATCCATACCGAATGCACGTCCGAGAAGCCGACACCAGAGAGCAGGCCATAGCCACCACGTGAGTGAACACAGCGAATTTCCCGCCGAGCGCGACGTTCGGTCCACCCTGGAACTCGCCCCCGAAGCAGTGATGCCACTGCTGGGACAGTCCGACGAGAACCTGCGGGCGCTCGAGCAGATGCTGACGGCAGATATCCACGTACGAGGAAACGCCGTGACGCTCACCGGAAAAGTGGCCGATGTGGCGCTGGCCGAACGGGTGATCTCCGAGTTGGCCGCGCTCGCCAAGCGCGCTCAGCCACTGACTCCCGATGCAGTGCGCCGATCGATCGCCATGCTCACCGAAGGCGTCTCGGATTCACCGGCCGAGGTGCTGAGCCTGGACATCCTCTCGCGCCGCGGCAAGACGATCCGGCCCAAGACGCTGAACCAGAAGCGCTATGTCGACGCGATCGACGCCAACACCATCGTGTTCGGCATCGGCCCGGCCGGCACCGGCAAGACGTACCTGGCGATGGCGAAGGCCGTGCAGGCATTGCAGACCAAGCAGGTCAGCCGCATCATCCTGACGCGTCCGGCAGTGGAGGCGGGGGAACGGCTCGGCTTCCTTCCAGGAACGCTGCACGAGAAGATCGACCCCTACCTGCGGCCGCTGCACGATGCGTTGCACGACATGATGGACGACGAGGCGATTCCGAAGCTGATGCAGGCCGGGGTCATCGAGGTCGCCCCGCTCGCCTACATGCGCGGACGCACTCTCAACGATGCATTCATCATTCTCGACGAGGCGCAGAACACCACCGCCGAGCAGATGAAGATGTTCCTGACCCGACTCGGATTCGGGTCGAAGATCGTCGTCACCGGCGACGTGACCCAGGTCGACCTTCCCGGAGGTGCGCGATCGGGGTTGCGGGCAGCCTCGGAGATCCTCACCGACGTGGACGACATCCACTTCGCGCAGCTCACCAGCAGCGACGTGGTGCGCCACCGCCTGGTCTCGGAGATCGTCGACGCGTACGAGCGGTTCGAGTCGACATCGGAAGGCGTCATTCCCAACAGGGCGCAACGCCGCACCGGTGGACCGCGTTCGGCGAGAAGATGATTCAGACATACGGACCGACAGATGCAGGCAACGAGAGCGTGGGTAGTGGCTAGATGAGTATCGAAGTGTCCAACGAGTCGGGGATGGACATCTCCGAACCCGAGCTGGTCTCGGTCGCGCGGTTCGCGATCGCCGGCATGGACGTGCATCCCGCTGCGGAACTGTCGATGGTGCTGGTGGATTCGGCAACGATGGCAGATCTGCACATGCGGTGGATGGATCTGCCCGGCCCGACCGACGTGATGTCGTTTCCGATGGACGAGCTAGAGCCGGGCGGTCGTCCCGATGCGCCCGAGCCCGGGCCGGCGATGCTCGGCGACATCGTGTTGTGCCCGTCGTTCGCCGCGGATCAGGCTGCCGCAGCGGGGCATTCGCTCGAACACGAGCTCGCTCTGCTGACCGTGCACGGTGTGCTGCACCTGCTGGGTTACGACCACGCCGAGCCGGACGAAGAGAAGGAAATGTTCGAGCTGCAGAACCGGCTGCTGGCCGAATGGTACGAGGACGCCAGGCGTGCGGAGGAGGCCGCCGAACAGGCCGCCCGCGACGCCAGGCTACTCGGCAAGGCCGGTTTCGTGGACGGACTCGACCGATGATCTGCGTCGTCGAACAGGTGCAAGTGTGGGGTCCTAGCGCGTGAGCAGTGCTGTTGCGCTCATCGTGTTCGCTGTCCTTCTCGTGCCTCTCGGCGGCCTGTTCGCTGCCGTCGATTCCGCGCTGAACACGGTCTCACGTGCGCGAATCGACGACATGGTCAAGGACGAGCGCCCCGGTGCCACCGGCCTCGTCGTCGTGGTCGGTGACCGCCCGCGATACGTCAATCTGATGGTGCTGCTGCGCATTCTGTGCGAGATCGGCGGCACCGTGTTGCTCGCGGGTGGCCTGACGCAGTTGATCGATTCGACCACCGCATTGGTGATCAGCGCGGTGGCCATGGTGTTGGTCAGTTACGTCGTGATCGGTGTCGGTCCGCGAACCCTCGGTCGGCAGAACGCGTACTCGATCGC
Source organism: Rhodococcus sp. 05-2254-6 (assembly GCF_002258565.1). Lineage (NCBI taxonomy): Bacteria > Bacillati > Actinomycetota > Actinomycetes > Mycobacteriales > Nocardiaceae > Rhodococcus > Rhodococcus sp. 05-2254-6. The sequence continues at coordinate 9,584 of NZ_NOZF01000052.1, read as the reverse complement.
GTTGGCGGCCGCATTGCCCCTGCGTGCACTCGGGTGGCTCCTCGGACCGATCAGCAGACTGCTCATCCTCATCGGCAACGCGATCACCCCCGGTAAGGGATTTCGCAACGGCCCCTTCGCCTCCGAGATCGAACTCCGGGAACTGGTGGACATGGCCCGCGAGCGCGGCGTCGTGGCCGACGACGAACGGCGAATGATCCAATCGGTGTTCGAGCTGGGTGACACCTCCGCCCGCGAGGTCATGGTCCCGCGCCCCGAGATGGTGTGGATCGAGTCCGACAAATCAGCAGGACAGGCCACCTCGTTGGCTGTGCGCAGCGGCCACTCCCGCATTCCGGTGATCGGCGAGAACGTGGACGACATCGTCGGCGTCGTGTACCTCAAAGACCTTGTGCAGCAGACGTATTACTCCACCGACGGCGGCCGCGGAGTGCAGGTGTCCGACCTGATGCGTCCGGCCGTCTTCGTTCCCGACTCCAAGGCACTCGACAGTCTGCTCGCCGAGATGCAGCGCGATCGCAACCACATGGCCCTGCTCGTCGACGAGTACGGGGGCATCGCCGGGCTGGTGACCATCGAGGACGTGATCGAGGAGATCGTCGGCGAGATCGCCGACGAATACGATTCCGACGAAGTCGCGCCCATCGAGGAACTCGACGACGGACGCTATCGGCTGTCCTCGCGGGTGCCGCTCGAAGACCTCGGCGAGATCTTCGGCATCGAGATCGAATCCGAGGAAGTCGACACCGTCGGCGGACTCCTCGGTTACGAACTCGGCCGAGTACCGTTGCCCGGTTCGCAGGTGATCACCCACGGCCTGCTGCTGCGTGGAGAAGGTGGAGCAGATCCCAAGGGGCGCGTCCGCATCGCCACGGTCCTGGTCGAAAAGCTCGAACCCGAAGAAGATTCCACCGAGGACGACGACTCGTCCGAGGCCACTCGTCAACACTGAAATCTGGAGGTGCTCTTGTCCGAGCAGAACAACGGTGAGTTCCGATCCGGATTCGTCTGTTTCGTAGGCCGACCCAACACCGGCAAGTCCACGCTGACCAATGCGTTGGTGGGATCGAAGATCGCCATCACGTCCTCGCGTCCCCAGACGACGCGGCACACAATTCGCGGCATCGTGCACCGAGAGCACGCCCAGCTGATCCTGGTCGACACCCCCGGCCTGCACCGACCGAGAACGCTACTGGGGCAACGCCTCAACGACCTGGTGCAGGACACCTACTCCGAGGTCGACGTCATCGGACTCTGCATCCCCGCGGACGAGAAGATCGGGCCCGGCGACCGGTGGATCCTCGAACAGGTGCGGCACATCGCGCCCAAGACGACGCTCATCGGAATCATCACCAAGATCGACAAGGTCAAGAAGGAACGCGTCGTACAGCAGCTGATGTCGCTGTCGAAGCTGCTCGGCGAGAATTCGCATGTCATCCCGGTGTCCGCCGAATCGGGCGAGCAGATCGAGAAGCTCGTCGACCTGTTGGCGTCGGAACTGCCACCGGGCCCGGCGTTCTACCCCGACGGTGAGCTCACCGACGAGCCCGAGGAAGTCCTCATGGCCGAACTCATCCGTGAGGCCGCGCTCGAAGGCGTCCGCGACGAGCTGCCCCACTCTCTTGCCGTCGTCATCGACGAGGTCTTGCCCCGTGAAGGCCACGACAACATGCTCGACGTGCACGCAATCCTCTACGTCGAGCGATCGAGTCAGAAGGCCATCATCATCGGCAAAGGTGGTTCGCGACTCAAAGAGGTCGGCACCGCGTCGCGACTGCAGATCGAGAAGCTCCTCGGTACCAGGATCTACCTGGACCTGCACGTCAAAATCGCCAAGGACTGGCAGACCGACCCGAAGCAAATGGGCAAGCTCGGGTTCTGATCCGGAGCGGCTTCGCCGCTTGTGCACGGCAATTCGTAGCAGGCTACGAGGTTTCGCTCACCTGGGTCCACCAGGGATCGGGGCGATTGCGGTGCCACTGCAGCACGTTCTCGAGTTGAGCGGCAACGGAAACGAGCAGTGGCTCGGAGGATTCGTGGCCCATCAACTGCAGGCCGATGGGCAGGCCCGCGGCGGTGAATCCCGCGGGCACGTTGACGCTCGGCCACCCCAGCACGTTCCACGGCCACGTGTAGGGGCAGTGCTCGGTGATGACCCGATCGGTGTCGGCGTTGGAGATGCCGTCGATGGCCTCGATCCGGGGCGGCGGGGTGGCGGTCGTCGGGGCGAGCACGATGTCGTACTCGTCGAAGAACCGGCCGACACGACGCCCGATGCGAGGTTCGGCGGCGCGTGCTGCGCGCAGCGGTGCCCCGGCCAGAGCCCGGCCGCTCTTGGCGTTGGCTCGGGTGCGTGGGTCGGCGAGAGACGGATCGGGGAGACGGTCGAGCCAGGTGGCCACACCCGCCAGCGAGCGGGGTAAGAAGTTGAGCCCCAACAACATTCCGTATGCCGGATCGTCGACGACCACTCGGTGCCCGAGTAGGCGCAGTACCGCGGCCATCTGATATGCGGCACCGGCGATCTCCGGGTCCAGCGGGGCAGGCGTCGGAATGAACGGCTTACGCAGGCTCAGCGCGATCCGCAGCGAACCGGGGTTGCGTCCGACGGCATCGGAGACGGTCAGCGGCGTCGGACGATGCAGATCTCCGTCGTGACTGCCCGAGACCACATCGAGGAGCAGTGCCGCGTCGGCCACGGTTCGCGCGAGCGGGCCGATGACGGTGATGCCGTTGAACGCCTCGGGCTCCGGCCACGACGATATGCGTCCGCGTTGCGGCTTGATCCCCACGAGATTGGTCCACGAGGCCGGAATCCGCACCGAGCCGGCACCGTCGGAACCCAGAGCGGCAGAGACCAATTCGGCAGCCACCGCGGCAGAACTGCCACCCGAGGAGCCGCCCGGGGTGCGCGCACGGTCCCACGGATTACGGGTGTGCCCGAAGGTGCCGCCGGTGAACGGCCACTGGCCGAGTTCCGGGCTGTTGGTCTTTCCGACGATGACGGCTCCGGCTGCACGCAGTCTGCGTACCACCTCCGAATCCGCGGTAGCAGGTGGAAAGTCGCCCGCGCATCCGAAGGCGGTCGGTTCCCCGGTGACGTCCACGTCGTCCTTGACGGCAACGGGAACGCCGAGCAGGGGAGCGGTGGTGCCGGCGGCCCGCAGACGATCCGCTTCGGCCGCCTCGGCGAGGGCTGCATCGCGGCGCACGATGCGGAACGCGTTGAGCGTGGGTTGGCTCTTCTCGATGCGATCGAGTGATTCGGAAACCGCCTGTACCGACGTGATGCGACCCGACGCGAGAGCGGCAGCCTGAGCAACGAGAGTCGACCGATGGAAATCCACGCCTGCACAGTATCGACTCCTCGTCAGCGCGGGAACGGTCACCGCCGCAGCCCGCGTGGGACACTGGATGACGTGAGGCCATACCGTGACAACGCAGTCGTCCTGCGCCAGCACAAGCTGGGTGAGGCCGATCGCATCGTCACGTTGTTGACCAGGGAGAACGGAATCGTGCGGGCCGTTGCCAAGGGGGTTCGCCGCACCAAATCCAAGTTCGGTGCGCGGCTGGAACCGTTTGCGCACATCGACGTTCTGCTCTATCCGGGGCGCAACCTCGACATCGTCACCCAGGTGCACACGGTCGACGCGTTCGGCGGAGACATCGTGGCCGACTACGGTCGCTACACCACCGGTTGCGCGGTTCTCGAAACTGCCGAACGGCTGGCGGGCGAGGAGCATGCACCCGCGCAGCGGCTGCATCAGTTGACCGTCGGTGCCCTGCGTGCCCTCGCACAGCACGTCAGACCTCCCGAGCTGGTGCTCGACGCGTACCTGCTGCGCGCGATGGGTTTCGCCGGATGGGCTCCAGCACTGACCGACTGCGCGCGGTGCGCAGCGGTGGGCCCACATCGAGCGTTCCATGTCGCGGCCGGTGGAGCCGTGTGTGTGCACTGCCGACCGCCGGGTTCGGCGACGCCGTCTACCGGGGTTCTCGATCTGATGGTTGCGCTCGAGCGCGGGGAGTGGGATTACACCGTCACCACCTCCGATGCGGTCCGCAAGCAGGCCAGTGGACTGGTGGCGGCGCATCTGCAATGGCATCTGGAACGACAGTTGCGCACACTTCCGCTCATCGAACGCTCGCACCCGCATCAGGTACCGCTGGCGCAACCTGACTCCGTGTTCGCCGACACCGTCGGGCAGGATGGGGACCGTGATTCGACGACGAGAGCAGGGGCCTCGGCCTGACGAACAGTCGACGGTGCGCCCTCCCGATCCGCATCCGTCGGGCGCTCGTCCGCCCATCCTGCAGCCGGAACTGATTCCTCGCCACGTCGCACTGGTGATGGACGGCAACGGTCGGTGGGCACAGGATCGCGGTCTGCCGCGCACCGCAGGACACGAGCAGGGTGAAGCGGTGCTCATGGACACCGTCTGCGGGTGCATCGAGATCGGGGTGCAGTGGCTGTCCGCGTACGCCTTCTCGACGGAGAACTGGAAGCGCAGTCCCGACGAGGTCAAGTTCCTGATGGGCTTCAATCGTGACGTCATTCGTCGGCGGCGCGACGAGATGAACGAGATGGGCGTCCGGGTTCGCTGGGCCGGCCGTCGACCGAGGTTGTGGGGCAGTGTCATCAAGGAACTCGAAGTGGCCGAGGAGTTGACGAAACGCAACACCGTGATGACCTTGACGATGTGCGTCAACTACGGTGGCCGGGCCGAGATTGCCGATGCCACAAGGGAAATTGCTCGTCAGGTGGCTGCGGGCAAGCTGAACCCCGAGAAGATCACCGAGGCCACCGTCGCCAAGTACCTCGACGAATCGGATATGCCCGACGTGGATCTGTTCCTGCGTCCGTCGGGGGAGCAGCGGACGTCGAACTTTCTGCTGTGGCAGTCCGCGTACGCGGAGTTCGTCTTCCAGAAGAAGCTCTTCCCGGATTTCGACCGTCGGGATCTGTGGCAGGCGTGTATCGAATACGCCTCGCGGGACCGACGATTCGGTGGAGTCAAATATGAGTGACAACGCGAACGGGACGCCGGACGAGGGGCTTTCGTTGCAGGCCCGTGCCCAGTTGGCGCTCTCGCAGTTCGCGACGGTCACACTCGGCGAGGAGGGTTCTCTCGGTTTCGACTATGCGGGTGCTCTGTGCTCGCTGCGTGCCGTGCGACTCTCGCCCGAGCTCGAGGTTCTCTCGCTCACCGCGGTGTTGGCGTGGGACCGGCCGTTGAAGCCGGCTCTGCACAAGAAAGTCGCCGACCGCAATGCGGATTCGCAGTTCGGTGCCATCTCGGTCAACACCCACGACAAGCTCGCGGATGTGCTGTTGCGCTACACCTTTCCTGCGAACGGTCTGGACGACGAGGCGATGCTGACGATGCTCATCCTGGTGCTCGCCGGAGTCGAGAAGGCGCGTGAGGGCCTACTTCCCTGATCGGTCAGCTAAGGTTTGCCTGTACTTACTTCCCAGTAGAGGCGGATGCGATGACTGTGCGGTGGACCCGAATGCTCACGGCGGTGATGGCGGTGATCGCCCTCGGTGTGGCCGGGACAGCTTGTTCGACTGCCGACAACGGCGACACGGCGACGCAATCGGCGGACGGTGTATTCCCGGTCGTCATCGATCACATCTACGGCAGCACGACCATCGCCGAGAAGCCCACGCGCATCGTCACACTCGGGGTGTCCGACGCCGATGCCGTCATCGCGCTCGGCACAGTTCCCGTCGGCAACGCCGGGTACACGTTCTACGAGACCGGACTGGGTCCGTGGACCGACGAGTTGGTCGGTGATGCACCATTGACGTTGCTGGGCTCCGAGTCCGAGCCGAACTTCGAGCTGATCGCCTCGCTGGCACCGGATCTGATCACCGGGCTCAACGCGGGCTTCGACGAGGCCACGTACGCCAGGCTCAGTGATATCGCCCCGACGGTCGCTCGACCGGCCGGATCGGCTGCCTATGCCGTGGACCGCGAGGTGGCGACCGACACGATCGCTCGCGCGATGGGCGAATCAGAACGCGGCGAGGAGTTGAACGCGCAGACCACCGCTTCGCTCGAACAGGTGCGAGCCGCACATCCGGAGTTCGCGGGTAAGACTGCAGCCGTGGTGCTTCCGTACGACGGCCAATTCGGTGCATATCTGCCCGGTGATGCCCGCGGCACGTTCGTCACGTCGCTGGGCTTCGAGATTCCGGAACCGATTCTGGCCCAGGACGAGGGCACCAACTTCTTCGTTCCGGTCTCGGCAGAGAACATCTCGCAGCTCGACGCCGACGTGGTTCTCTACCTCGGCACCAGCGAGGACATCGACGTCGTGGCCGAGAACCCGATCTTCGGAACGCTGACAGCCGCCCGAAACGATGCGATCGTTCCGTTGTCCATCGATCAGCGTGGAGCGATCACGTACAACTCGGTGCTGTCGATTCCGTTCGCCATCGACGCGGTGGTGCCTCGCGTGGCCGACGCCGTCGCCTGAGCGGATTCAGCGAGCGGCAGCGCTGCACTGACTGCAGGTGCCGAATATCTCGATCGTGTGGCTGACGTCGCTGAAACCGTTGGATTCGGCGACGCTTTGCGACCACTTCTCGACAGTGGGACCTTCCACCTCGACGGTGAAACCGCACGAGCGGCACACCAGGTGATGATGATGTCCCGAGGAGCAGCGCCGGTAGACGGACTCCCCGTTGTCGGTGCGCAGTACGTCGACCGTCCCGGCGTCCGCCAGGGTCTGAAGTGTGCGATACACCGTGGTGAGGCCGATACCCTCACCGCGCTTGCGTAATTCGTCGTGCAGATCTTGTGCGGACTTGAACTCTTCGATGGTGTCGAGCAGGTCCGAGATCGCGCTGCGCTGCTTGGTGGCTCGCACCCCGACGACGACGGGTCGTCTGGGGGTGGCGGTGTCGGTGGACTTGTCGGTCACAGGTTCCGGCCTTCCTCGGCGTGGGCCACGGCGTCGACGACGATGTGGGAGAGGTGATCGTCGACCAACCGGTACAGGACCTCGCGTCCGTTGCGTTCTCCGCGCACCACACCCGCTGCCTTGAGTACCCGAAGGTGTTGGCTGATCAACGGTTGCGTGACACCGAGGGCGACGACGAGTTCGTGGACGCACCGCTCGGACTCGCGCAGCTGCAGCACGATGGCGATGCGTACCGGGGCCGCCAGTGCCCGCAGGATGTCGCCTGCCGCAGCCAGAGTTTCCTTCGGCGGAATATGAGCCGGGGGAGCGTCGGCGAACGGATTGCCGGAGTGCAACGGATGCTCGGGGTCTTGCCGGTGGGGCGAACTTGCTTCCACTGTCGAGTCCGTGGACACGGTTGCGGCTCCTTCGGCCGCCGGTTCGTTGCCGGCGGACTCTCCCTGCACGATCGACGTCATGGCACCAGGTTAGTGCAGTAGTTGTTATTGCAAATCGTATTCATTGTGATATGCACAAGTGCGCATGTCAACTTCCGCACCTGACCGCTGTTCGGATTCGACCGCCGAGCCAGATAGTCTGATCAGGGCGAAAACGCCCACGTCACCTCTTACACGATGTAACCGAAGATGGAGAGCTCCGCCAGTGGCACCCAAGTCCAAAGTCGAAACCGTCGCCAACCTCGCCAAGCGCAGAGGCCTCGTCTACCCGTGCGGCGAGATCTACGGCGGTACCAGGTCGGCCTGGGATTACGGTCCGTTGGGCGTCGAGCTCAAGGAGAACATCAAGAAGCAGTGGTGGCGCAACATGATCACCAGCCGTGACGACACCGTCGGGCTGGACTCCTCGGTGATTTTGCCGCGCGAGGTGTGGGAGGCGTCGGGCCACGTCGAGACGTTCTCCGACCCGCTGGTGGAGTCGCTGCACACGCACAAGCGGTATCGCGCCGACCACCTCATCGAGGCCTACGAGGAAAAGCACGGCCACCCGCCGGAGAACGGCCTCGCCGACATTCGCGATCCCGAAACCGGTGAGCCCGGCTCCTGGACCGAACCGCGTGCATTCTCGGGCCTGCTCAAGACCTTCCTCGGCCCGGTCGACAACGAAGAGGGCCTGCACTACCTGCGTCCCGAGACCGCGCAGGGCATCTTCGTCAACTTCGCCAACGTGCTGACGACCTCACGCAAGAAGCCGCCGTTCGGCATCGGCCAGATCGGCAAGAGCTTCCGTAACGAGATCACGCCCGGCAACTTCATCTTCCGCACCCGTGAGTTCGAGCAGATGGAGATGGAGTTCTTCGTCAAGCCGGGCGAGGACGACGAGTGGCATCAGTACTGGATCGACTACCGCATGAAGTGGTACACCGACCTCGGTATCGATCGGGAGAACCTGCGGCTCTACGAGCACGCCAAGGAGAAGCTGTCGCACTACTCCAAGCGCACCGTGGACATCGAGTACAAGTTCGGCTTCCAGGGCAGCGCGTGGGGTGAGCTCGAGGGCGTCGCGAACCGCACGGATTACGACCTCTCGGTGCACTCGAAGGCGTCGGGCCAGGATCTGAGCTACTACGAGCAGGCCACCGACACCCGCTACACCCCGTACGTCATCGAGCCTGCGGCCGGTCTGACGCGTTCGCTGATGGCGTTCCTCGTCGATGCGTACACCGAGGACGAGGCACCCAACGCCAAGGGCGGCGTCGACAAGCGCGTCGTGCTCAAGCTCGACCGTCGTCTGGCCCCGGTGAAGGTCGCGGTGCTCCCGCTTTCGCGTAACGCCGATCTGACGCCCAAGGCGAAAGATCTTGCGCAGCAACTGCGTCAGTACTGGAACGTCGAATTCGACGACGCCGGAGCCATCGGTCGCCGTTACCGTCGTCAGGACGAGATCGGCACGCCGTTCTGCATCACCGTCGACTTCGAGACTCTCGACGATCACGCCGTCACCATCCGCGAGCGCGACACCATGGCGCAGGAGCGTGTGGCACTCGATCAGGTCGAGGGGTACATCGCGTCTCGTCTGATCGGCGCGTAGGAACCTCACACACACGACAGGGCCCGATCTCGCGATGAGATCGGGCCCTGTCGTCTGTCTGTCGAGAAACTAGAAGCGGCCGCCGCCACCGCCGAATCCGCCACCACCGCCGCCCTCGCCGAAGCCGATGCCGAACTCGAGAAGATCGTCGACGAGGCGTCGGCGGACAAGGCGGCCGAGGACCAACTTCGGGCCCGCCTGGATCGCGATATCGCGGCCGCTCAGGCGCAGATCACCGCCGCTGCGGACTACATCTCGACGCGCCGCGGCGGAGTGGGTGCCGACGCCAGAACGCGCCTGTCCGAGGCCGAACGGCACCTCGGTGCGGCGCGTCAGCTCGAACCCGAGAACCCGGACGAGGCCCTCAAGCACGCGCACGCTGCGAGCCAATTGGCCTCGCGCGCATCGCAGATCGCCCAGTCCGACGTGCAGAACTGGGAGAATCGCCACGGTCCGCGCGGTGGCAGTAGCGGCGGCAACATCGCCGGTGCGGTCCTCGGCGGCATCCTGATCAACAGTGTGCTGCGCGGCGGGGGTGGCGGCGGCTTCGGTGGCGGATTCGGCGGTGGCGGTGTCGGTGGACTTGTCGGTCACAGGTTCCGGCCTTCCTCGGCGTGGGCCACGGC
>NZ_NOZF01000080.1:0-16342 GCF_002258565.1 Rhodococcus sp. 05-2254-6 | reverse complement strand
GCTGGACGGTTCCGCCCACCGAGATCCCGGCGATGTACGTCGACGCCGAGGCCATCCTCGCGGCCGTTGCCGCCCCCGGCGTCGACGGTCAGTACGCCGTCACGTGGACCGGGCCCATCGCCACGGTCAGCGTCAAGCGCAGTGAGATCGCAGCCGGCTATGCGTGCCCCACCGTCTACCCCACCGGCACCGCTCCCGTGTTCGACGCGACAGACGCCGTCTACACCGTCGATCGTTACCTGGGGCGTCTCGCCGGGATTCCGGTGAACCCCAGCGACGTCGAAGAGACCTACCCACTCGTGTGCGACGGCCGCCAGACCTGGGATGCCCTCGGCACCGGAGTTCCGACTGCCCCGCCGCTGGTGCAGAATCCGAACATCCTGCCCGGCATCACCTCGTTCGATCCTGACAGCGTGTTCGTCACCGGGCAGAACGGCATCTACACCCAGGTCAACGCAGACATCATCGACGCGTCCGGGGCGTACCAGAACCGCACGTTCGTGCTGGCCGTCGGCGGCGAGGGTTACTGCATCGGCGACATCGCCTGATCCGGTTCTACTTCAAGACATCCGTTCCGACGAAAGGCACCAGGGCTTCCGGGACGCGGACGGTGCCGTCGGCCTGCTGATGGTTCTCGAGGATGGCGACGATCCAGCGGGTGGTGGCGAGGGTGCCGTTGAGCGTCGCTGCGGTCTGGGGCTTGCCGTTATCGTCGCGGTACCGCACGCCGAGGCGTCGGGCCTGGAACGTCGTGCAGTTCGAGGTCGAGGTCAGCTCGCGGTAGGCCTTCTGGGTGGGAACCCATGCCTCGCAGTCGAATTTGCGAGCGGCCGAGGAGCCGAGGTCGCCGCCTGCGGTGTCGATGACCCGATAGGGCAACTCGACTGCGGCGAGCATTTCCTTCTCGTACTCCAGCAGCTTCTGGTGTTCGGCGGCTGCATCCTCGGGCTTGATGTAGGAGAACATCTCGATCTTGTCGAACTGGTGGACGCGGATGATGCCGCGGGTGTCCTTGCCGTAACTGCCCGCTTCGCGGCGGAAGCACGACGACCATCCGGCGTAGCGCTTCGGGCCGTCGGCGAGGTCGATGATCTCGCCCGAGTGGTAGCCCGCGAGAGCAACTTCCGAGGTTCCGACGAGGTAGAGGTCGTCGGCTTCGAGGCGATAGATCTCGTCCGCGTGCGCGCCGAGGAATCCGGTTCCCGACATGATCTCCGGGCGAACCAGCACCGGCGGGATCATCATGGTGAAGCCGTTCTTGACGGCCTTCTGGGCAGCGAGCTGGAGCAATCCCTGCTGCAGCAATGCGCCGTAACCGGTCATGAAGTAGAAGCGCGAGCCCGAGACCTTGGCTCCGCGCTCCATGTCGATCAACTTCAGCGACTCACCCAGCTCGAGGTGATCTTTCGGCTCGAAGTCGAACTCCGGGATCTGTCCGACGGTCTCGAGCAGTACGAAGTCGTCCTCGCCGCCTGCGGGCGTGCCGTCCTGAACGATGTTGGAGATCGCGCGGTGGGCCGCGTCGAGGGCTGCATCGGCCTCGGCTTCGGCGGCCTGGGCGGCCTTGACCTTGGCGGCGAGTTCCGATGCCCCGGCGAGCAGAGCCGGACGGTCCTCGGCGGAGGCCTTACCGACCTGCTTTCCCAGCGCCTTCTGCTCGGCACGCAGCTGATCGCCGGCCAGCACCGCGGCCCGGCGGGATGCGTCGGCACCCAGAAGTGCGTCGACGAGAGCGGGGTCCTCGCCTCGGGTGCGCTGCGAGGCGCGCACTGCATCGGGATTCTCGCGAAGGAATTTCAGGTCGATCACGAGAGGGAACCTTACTTGCCGAGCAACCCCAGGTAGTCCTCGCGTCCGAACATGGTGGCGGCATCGATCGCCGACGGGTGGCCGCCGTGTGGATCGGCTCCACCGTCGACGAGCACGCGCACCACGTCGTCCTCACCTTTGAAGACCGCGCCCGCGAGTGGGGTCTGCCCTTTGTCGTTGGGCTTGTTCACATCGGCACCGCGCTCGACCAGCACACGCACCGCATCGGCGTGCCCGTGGTACGCGGCGAGCATGACCAGTGAGTCGCCCGATTCGTTGTGCAGATTCACCGGAACGCCTGCGTCGACGTAACTCGCCAGAGCGGCCGCGTCACCGGTGCGGGCCATTGCGAACAGTCGGCCGGCGAGCTCGCTGAGGTCGTCGTCACCCGTTGGGTCGCTCATGAGGACCGAACATACTCGGGCATGATGGAGGGCGATGTCCGGATACGAAACAGACCCCCCGACGAGCGAGAAGTCTCGGCGAACACTGTCTGCAACCACAGCTCGACGTGGGCTCGCCATGGTTGCGGTCGGTGCGGTGCTGGCCGCCGGAGCGACGGTTTTTCTCTCCGACGGGTTCTCGACACCCGAGAAGATCACCACCCACGCGACGGCCAGTGGGCCTGCGACCGACGGGCCCGTTTCGGCGTCCTCCTTCGGTGCCGCCGACCCTGGTGCCTGCCTGCAGTGGACGCCCACCGACGATCCCGAGACCGATCGGCAGGACCTCGCCGAGGTCTCGTGCGCCGATCCCCATCGCTTCGAGGTGGCTCGCGACATCGACATGAGCGTCTACCCCGGCGTCGAGTTCGGCCCTGCCGCGGCGTATCCCGGTTCCATCCGGTTCAGCGAGTTGCGCGACGAACACTGCGCGGCCGCCGTCGACGACTACGTCGGTGCCAAATTCGATCCGAACGGACGCTTCGGCGTCGGGCTGATGTTCCCCAGCCAGGCCGGATGGGCCAAGGGTGAGCGGACGCTGCGCTGCGGTGTGCAGATGCCGTCGAACACCGGCGCGCTGATGGAGATGACCGGGTCGATTCTCGATCAGGACCAGTCGAAGGTCTGGCCTACCGGAACCTGCATCGGCATCAACCAGAACGTGCCGGCCGATCCGGTGGACTGCGCCGCTCCGCACGCGTACGAGGTGGCGTCGGTGATCAACCTGACGCAGCAGTTCCCCGGCGGGCACCCGTCGGAGGGCGACCAGGATGCGTACCTCGAGCGGACGTGCACCGACGCGGTCAACGGCTACCTCGGCTCGGACACCGCGTTGCGCGACAAGACGCTGACCCTGTTCTGGGACACGATCGATGTCGCGAGTTGGCTGGCCGGAAGTCGCCAGGTGACGTGCTCGGTGGGTGCCGAACTCGATTCCGGCGGTTTCGCGACCATCGTCGGCACCGCCAAGGGCGACATCCTCATCAACGGTGCAGCCCCCGTCCCGCCGCCCTCCGCTCCCGACGGCCGTGCACTGCCGACACCGCTGCCCGGTGCCGCACCGATCACCACCGGAGGGTGACATTCCCACGCACATGACGCGCGTCGACTTCGAGGAAGCAGTGTCCGACGCCCTCGACACTCTGCCGCGTGAGCTCACCGACTTCATGAACAACGTGGTCGTTCTCGTCGAGGAAGAGCACCCGACCGAGGACATCCTCGGACTGTACGAGGGCATCGCACTGACCGAGCGCTACGAATACAGCGGCCACCTACCGGACGTCATCACCATCTACCGCAAACCGATCCTCGAAATGGTCGACGACGAAAACGAGGCGCGACGGGAAATTGCGATCACCGTCGCCCACGAAATCGGACATCACTTCGGCATCGACGACGAGCGACTGCATCAACTCGGATTCGGCTGACAGCACTCACTCGTCGCCCGCCCGCTCACCCCGAACGCACCCCCAGGTTGGGATGAATGTGGGTTTCAGTCACTCAGATGGCCTGAATGGCGCATTCATCCCAACGTGGGGGCCGAAGCGAACGCCGGGCTACGCCGCGACTGTCTCTCGGCGAGTGGGTCGAGCAGCGCGATCGGTGAGGAATGCGAATCCCAATCCCAAGGCCAGCCACAGGGTTGCCTGGGTGGCCAGGGACGACAGTCGGAATTCCCACAGCAGGGTTGCCGGGAAGTCCGCGCCCACCTCGTTGACGGTGGGCAGCAGCGCGTAGCCGACGCCGACCACAACCAGGAACGCCAGCAACGGCGCTCCGACGCGAATCGCCACCGAATGCTGCGATGCCACCGCCTTCGCCGCGTAGACGGCCAATGCGACCGCCAGCAGACCCAGAATCACCGACGCCAACCACAGCCAAGTGCGTTGGGTGATGGTCTCGGGATCGCCGACGGCCGGTGGGTTGGCCGGGTACTTGAAGAAGGGCACCGCTTCGATGGCCAACCATCCGGCACCGGCTCCGACGAGCGCGAGAATCGAGCCCGGCAGTGCGGTGAAGCGTCGCCCGTAGTGCAGCGCCGAGGCGAAGATCGCGCCGAGCGCCAGGCCGGCGAGTCCGGTGGCGAGGAACAGTCCGACGCGTTGTCCGTCTCGACTGACCAGTGCGTCCTCGCCGTGGGAGTGCGCGGCCGCATCGGCGTCGGCGTGATGAGCGTCGGCTCCGGCCGCTTCCTCGATGGCGATGGCCGAGTCGATGTGCGGTTCACCGACGACGTAGGCGACTGCTCCGGCGAGCAGGCCTGCGAGAAGTCCGGCGAGCAGACCTCGCACCAGTAGTTGGACGAATGTGCCCTGCAGCGTCGGGCCGTGGATGTCGGTCAGTGGCATGGCAGGCCCAGCAGGTGGCGGCCGTCGTGCATCAACTCGTGCATGTACATGCCACTGCGGGAGATCGCGCCCTGATCGAAACCGACGAGGTAGAGCACGACGAAAGCGAGCAGAATCGTTGCGGCGACGATGACGGCAAGAGCAGCCGACTCCGTCGTATTACTGGGTGCGTGAATGATTGCCATGGTGTCCTCCTGGGATTGTGCGTCCCGTAGTCCCCGCTCGAAAACGGGGACGGCCATGCGATGAACGAGTTTTCTGACTCTCGAATTCGGGCATTTCGCCGACGTCGATCACAGTGGCGCAACCGCTCCGGATTTTCACCGGATTACCTGCGTACATCGCGTATTACCAGCGAACTGTGGCATCGCTCCGGACTCTGTGTCAATCGCTGTCCCGACCGACTGCAGCTCGATGCCACAAAGCTGCGGTGCCACAATGACGCAGTGCCCGCTCCCGTGACCCGACTGATGTTGGTCGCTCACGCGCGAACCGACGCCATGCGCACCGGCCGGTTTCCCGGCGACGAACCACTCGACGACGCGGGCCTGCGCGATCTCGAGGCGGTAACCGACCTTCCCCGCGCCGACCGCGTCCTGTCCGGCCCGGAAACCCGCTCGATCTCCACCGCGCAGGTGTTCGGAACAGAGATCTCCGTCGAGCCCGCGTTGGCCGACATCGACTACGGCCGGTGGTCCGGTCTCGAGATGACCGACCTGCCCGACGCCGACGCGATGGCCTGGCTGAGCGATCCGGCGTTCGTTCCTCCGGGCGGAGAATCCCTCGACGCGTTGTTCTCTCGCGTCGAGAAGTGGCTGAGCGCTGTTGGATCGACGCCGGGCCGCACTCTGGCGGTGACCTCTCCTGCCGTCGTCCGAGCCGTGGTGGTGCTGGTGTTGGACGCCCCGATCCGCTCGTTTTGGCGAATCGACGTTTCCCCGCTGACGCGCACGTCCGTCAGCCATCGAGGCGGCGTCTGGACTGTCGGCGCGGTGGCCCAGAAGTTCGTCTGAATTTTTCTCGCGCGGAGGGAACCGAACAGAACACGGCGGCGTCTTACCTACCGACAGCGCAAAGTTCTTCGATCAGGGAGCGTGGCTCATGACCGTCATCAAGGTGGATCCGGTGGCCCTACAGCTTGCTGCCTCCGAACTCGATGCGGTCGCCGCTCGCTTGCAGGCGGCTGTCACTGCAACGGCAATCCCCGTGCGGCCACTGCCGCCCGGTACCGACGAGGTCTCGCTGCTCACCGAACGGTTCTTCGGCACCGCGGCCGATACCTTCGGACCTGCTGCAGCGCAGGGCATTTCGGAGTTGCACCGAGCGGCCGAGGAACTGCGGAAACAGGCTGCGGACTACGTGGCCACCGACGACGACACGGCCGGGGGCCTACCCGGCCTACCCGGAATCTGACGCACCGCACTCGACCGCAACACCAAGACACAAAGCTCGAAACGACACGACGCTCGAACATCATGGGGGCCAGAGGATGACGCTCGGAGTGACAGGGGTGGTGTGGCTGCCACGCACGGCCACGGGAAACTCGACGCGATTGCTCGGGCCGGGACCGGTGCCGTTGCACGTCGCCGGCGGCGCGTGGGGTTCGGTCGCTGCGGCGTTCACCGAGGCATCGGCGAGCATTGCCGCTGTCACCGCGGCTCTGACCGAAGGCTGGGAGGGCGAGTCGGCACTGCTGGCTCAGGCTGCGCTCGGCCGTTTCGCGACCTGGACCGCCGCCACGGCAGTCAAGGCGGCGGCGCTCTCGGTCGAGGCCCCGGCCGCAGGAACCTCGTACGGTGTCGCGTTGGCGACCATGCCCTCGCTCGTGGAAATCGGAGCCGTTCAGGCCGCCAAGGTCACCGCCGCCTCGACGGGCGGCGTGATGAACGGGAGCTACGAGGCTGCCGAGGTGGCCGATCGACTGCTCGACATCCGAGCTGCGATGGTGATGGAGGGCTTCGAGCTGGTCTCCTCGCACCGCATCGTCAAGACCACATTCGATCAGCCGCCGGCCATCGTCTCCGATTCCGGGAGCGGCCTCGGCAAGTTCGCGAACGGAGCGCTGATGACGTCTCCGGTCCAGGCCGCGATCGGCGGATTGATGGCCGCGACCCAGAACCCCGGCGTGGCAGCGGCGGCCGGTCAGATCGGTGGTGCTGCCACCTCCATCGCCAGCACCGGCGTCTCGACCGTCGCCACCGCTGCGTCCACCATCGGGTCGAGTGCGTTGTCCGGTGGATCGGGAGCGAGCGGCGGGAACGGTTTCGCACCCGGTGGTTCGGCATCTCTCGCTGTCGGTCCGGCGTCCACGCGTCCGGTGTCGTTCGGCGGCGGGGCAGGTGGAGCAGCCGGGCCCGGTGGCATCGGCGGCGGCGTCGGAATGCCCGGTTCGGCGTTGGGTCCCGCCGGTGGTGGCTCGATGCAGGCCGGTGCAGGCCTAAGCGGTCCGTCCGCGTTCGGCGCAACCACCTCGGCCGATGCCGGCCTCGCTCAGCGCGGAACGGGCGCGGCAGGCGCTCCTGCCTCCGGCCCGCGCGGGCAGGCCGAGGACGACGAACACGAGACCCCGGACTACCTCAAGCAATTCGAGCACTTCTCCGACGGTCGGACCGTGGCACCGTCCGTCATCGGCGCGGACCCGACCCTGCCGCACACGGATACCAGCGGGAACGGCCGTTGATCGACTTGGGAACCGTGCCGGTGGGCCACACACTGCCGATCGCCGCACTCGGTGTGGACGAGATGGATTTCCTGGTCGACGAACTGTCGATCGCCGAACTACCCGTGGTCCTGGACGTGTTCCCGCGCTTCGACGACGTCGGTGCCCGAGATCGTGCGCTCGAGCACGGGCGCAGCGCACTGAACAACGCCGGCCTGATCACCGAGGGCCGCGTCCACGAGGATCTCGAGCAGTGGCTGCGGGTTCTCGAACAACCTCACTGGTACGTCTCGGCTCGTGTCTTCGACGTCGAGAACCCAGAGCCCGTTCCGACCATTCGCATCTGCGTTGCATCCGACGATCGGATCGCGGTGTCGGCGGTGCGGCGAGACGACGTGGTCACCATCCGCGCCGTCCACGGTGATCCGGCCCGGGACCTCGCGTCGGCGATCGGCTCGGCCGCGTCGTTCGACCCGGGCAGCATCAACGCGCCGACCGATCTGCTGGCCGAAACACTCGACGCGGCACCGACCGACGTCGGAGCAACCGCGTCTCGGCTGCGCGGTATCGGCGTAGCGCACGAGCGCGCCGCGGCTCTGGCGTCGGCGATGGCCACCTGCGCCGGCAGAACCGAGATCACCGCCGTCGCCCGTAGGCACGGAACCCGTCACGTGGCCGGGAGACCCGTGGCCCTGTTCGACACCAGAGCCGGGCGCATTCTCGCCACCTCGACCCTCGCCGCCGACGGCACGTCGTGGAGCTCACTGACCGGGGCGACTGATCGCAGAGTGACCGCTGCCCTGACCGAGCTGATCGCATCGGCCGGTGAGCATCTGCGCTAGCTGATCGGGTTGTCCGCCTTGTTGCTGCCCTTGCCCTCGAACGGCGGCAGGAACGTGCCCCACCTGGTGCAGGACCATCCACCGTCGGGCAGCGGCAGCAGCTCGACGGTGTGCGTGTTGTCGAGGTGATTGTCGGCAGCGAACGTGCCCTCGACGCCTGCCAGTACCGCTGCAACCAGTCGGATTGCGGCACCGTGGCTGACGACAACGACGTCGCCCGCTGTCTCGTCACTCAGATACTGCGCGCGGAGGCCGTCGAGCACCGGGACGTAACGCTCCAACACCGAATGTCCACTGTCGCCGCCGGGCACGGTCGCCGCCAGATCTCCGGCATGCCAGCGACTGAAGATATCGGTGAACTCCCGGTGCGCATCCGCATCGTCACGGTCCTCCAGATCTCCGGCGAAGGTCTCCTGGATTCCGTCGGTCACCACCAGGGGAACCCCGGTCGCTCGTTCGATGTAACCCGCAGTCTGCTTGGCACGCAACGCAACCGAGGACACCAGCACCGCGGGTGGGCGTCCGATCCAGGTCTGCGCATAGGCGTCGGCCTGCTGGTGCCCCAGCTCGGTGAGCTCGGCTCCCGGCGGCGAGGTATCCAGTATCTTCGCGACGTTCGCTGTCGTCTGACCGTGCCGAACCAGAATCAATTTGCCCATCACAGATCACCGCGTCCGGCACGAATGTCTGCGACCCACTGCACGTGTTCGTCGATCGGCGGCGGCACCGAACCGCCCGTTCCTGTTGCGGTGGGCCAGGATCCGAGGAACCGGAGGGGCATCTTGCGGTGGAATGCGGCCAACATCTCCGCGACGAGCGGGTCGTCGATGTGCCCGGCACAGTCGATGAAGAACCTGTACGTTCCGAATCGTGAACGGGTGGGCCGTGATTCGATGAAGGTCAGGTCGATGTTGCGAATTCCGAACTCGGCCAACGCTGCCGGCAGCGTACCCGGATCGTTCGGCGGCTCGAGGACCACCGACGTTCGGTCGGCACCGGTGCGCGCAGGCACCGACTGCGGCGCCGTCACCAGCACGAAACGAGTCCGCGCGCCCTCCACGTCGATGACCCCGTCGGCCAACTGCGACAACTTCAAGCGCTCACCGGCGAGCCGCGTCGACACCGCAGCATCGACCATTCCGGCTGCAACATCCTCTGCTGCACCGGCATTGGACGACGCGGACTGCACCACGGCGTCGGGCATGGCGGTCTGCAGCCACTGGCGCACCTGATTGAGCGCGATCGGATAGGCGCTGATCGTCCGGGCCGAGTCGAGGGTGACACCGGGACCACCGAGAATGGTGAAGGCCACCTCGATTTCCGTCTCGGCGACGATCTGCAGCCGGCGGCCCTCCGACAACGCGTCGAGCGTCGGTGGGACCGCTCCCTCGATGGAGCTTTCGATGGGGACCACGGCGGCGTCGGCCGCGCCCGATCGCACGGCCTCGAGCGCAGCGGGTGGGTTCGACGCCGACACCCGCTGGACCGCGCCGTCCAGACCGACCGCGCCGAAGGTTCCGAGCTTTTCGAACTGCGCCAGCGCCATCTCCGTGAACGTTCCCGATGGGCCGAAGTAAGCGATGCGAGGCACGTCTCGAGGTTACGTTGTGGACGCCTACGAAGCGATCAAACCGACGTCGACGAGCCGGGCGCGGGCGCGGGCGGCGTCGACGATCTCGATTCCGAGCAGCACCTCGCGCACCGCCTCGGCGGCCTCGGGGATGAGAGCTCGCAGTGCGGCGACGTTCGGGGCAGCAAGCGCCGCGGCGATGTCGTCTCCGCGTAGCGACGCTACCGTCGCGGCGAGGATCGCGAGCACCTCGTCACCGGAGTCGGCGCGGGCGACGAGGCCCACATCGGCGTGCGAGACCACGGCGAGCACGTCGGCGATGCGCCGCGGGGTGTCTCCGACGCGGATGCCCGGGGTCCGGTGGGCGAGGACGACGGCCTCCGCGATCTCGGCCACGTCGATCGCGTCGAACATCGGGAAGACGACCAGCGGCGAGGGCAATCGCAGCCCGAGCGCGTCGGCGAGGTGCTCGGCCGGGGCGTCGACGTCGAACCGGACGGCCTCGTAACCGCAGGTCCTCCCTGCTCGGAGCTCGTCGGGGTCGATGTCGAGGTCCACCACGATGCGTCCGTGGTCGTCCGAGTCGGACAGCGTGAGCAGAGTCGATGCCCGGACGACGGGCGGTCCGTACTCGGCTCCACGCGGAGCTGCCGCCAGCGAGGGTGCGTCGGCGCATATCGGCTGCAGCAGCTCGTGGACGAGCGCGTTCGGGTCGGGTCGGTGGGGCACACCGAGGGTCAGCGGAATCGGCACGCCTTCACGGTAGACCCGGTTCTGGGTCGTTCCGCGGGCTCCACTCCCACGCACGGTCTTGCGATCCTCGCCACACCACGCTAACTTAGGTTTGCCTCACCTACTCGCCTGACCGATCGCATCGGAGGAGCCCATGCTCGGCGCAACCACCACCACCGGACCGACCACTGCCGAACGTGTACGCAGTGCCTGCATGCGCGCCGAGGGCGCCGCCCTGGCCATCGACGGCAGCGACCCGGTGATCACGTCCCTGCATCATCTGCGACCCAACGGCGAGATGATCCTGGCCGTCCCCACCGACTCCCTCGACGACGCGCACACCTGGCAGTCCTCCCGTGCCGGCATCCCCGCCGTCCTCGAACTCACCGATCACGCGCCGCTCGCGCTGCGTGAACCGGTGCGTTCGCTGGTGTGGCTTCGCGGCGATCTACGCCCGGTCCCGGACTCGCTGATGCGCCCGATGGCCGGAGCGGTGGCCGCCGAACATCCGCATCCCGCTCTCCTCGACGTCGGGCACACCACCTCGCTGATGCGGCTGATCGTCACCTCCGCCGTGGTCGCCGACAGCACCGGAGCCGAGCCCGTCGACGTCGACACGCTGCTGGAAGCCGAACCCGATCCCTTTTGGGAGATGGAGACCAGCTGGCTCGAGCACCTCGACTCCGACCACCCGGACCTGCTAGCCCAATTGGCCCGACGCCTCCCGCCGTCGCTCCGGCAGGGCCGAATCCGGCCGCTCGGCATCGATCGCTACGGCATTCGGCTGCGGATCGAAGGCGAATGCGGCGACAACGACGTCCGGCTGGGGTTCGCCGAGCCCGTCGAGGACGTCCTCTCGCTCAGTCGCGCGCTGCGCGTGCTCGCCGGTTGCCCGTTTCTGAACGGACTACGCGCCCGCGGCTGACGCACGTTCGGAGAAACAGGGCAGACTCGTGCGGTGATCGACTTCAAGAGCTGGTTGACGCCACCGCCGCCCGCGAGCACGGCTCCACCGCCCGATGCCCGCGAACGCACCACGATCAAGGTCGAGATCGCGATCGTCCTGCTGGTCACGTTCGGGCTGAGCGGTATGAGCAGCATCCTCTCGCTCGTCGAGGACGCGCTGCAGACCGCTGCCCTGTCCGATCAGACCGTGGCGCTGAACTCGTCGCGGTCGAGTTTCAGCCTGATCGATCTGCTGTTCCAGCTGCTGAGCATCCTGCGTCTGTGCGCCTGGGGCGCACTGGGGTTGTACCTGCTGTGGCGAGCAGATCTGGCACCCCGCGCGATCGGGCTGGCCCGGCCGCGGCTGAAGATCGACCTCGGTCACGGCGTCGGATTGGCCGCACTGATCGGGCTGCCCGGCCTGGCGCTGTACCTCGTGGGCAACGCCCTCGGATTCAACCTCAACGTCGTTCCCAGCGCCCTCGACGACCACTGGTGGCGCGTCCCGGCACTGATTCTGTACGCGCTGGCCAACTCCGGTGCCGAGGAGATCATCGTCGTGGCGTACCTGATCTCTCGCCTACGCAGACTCGGACTGAGCGAGAACGCGTCCCTGCTGTGCTCGTCGCTGCTGCGCGGCAGCTATCACTTCTACCAGGGCGTGGGCGGTGGGGTCGGAAACTTCCTCATGGGTCTGGTGTTCGGCCGCTACTGGCAGCGCACCGGCAGACTGTGGCCACTGCTGATCGCACACGCTCTGATCGACATCGTGGCCTTCGTCGGGTACGCCCTCCTGCGCGAACATCTGTCGTGGCTCCCGTGAATCGGCACGCGAGGAACCCGGGTGTTTCCGTGGCGACGGTTACAGTCGACCCGTGAACGACGACGATCGCTACGGACGGCACGGCGCGCCGGAACGGCGAACGCCGCCCGACCGATCAGAACGGAGTCGTCACGGTCGGCCGGACCCAGCGCCAGGACCCGCACCGCGCCCGACCGGGGGCCAACCGCCGCGCCAGCCACCGCCTTCTCAACCACCGCCTCGTCGACCACCGCCCGGCCAGCAACCACGAGGCCCGCAACCGCCGAGCCAATCGCGACCACCGCAGCCGCCCCCAGGTCAGGTGCCGCCCGGCCGACAGCCGCCACCCCCTCGCGGATATCGTCCCGGCCAGCCGCCACCGGATCGGGGCCCGCGTCAGTACGACCCCGGGCCCCCGCGCCGTCAGGGACCTCCGCCCGAGCGTCCGGCACAGCACCGTCCCCGCCCACAGGGTCCGCCGCCGGAGGGCACCGAGTTCATCCGCCGCGACGGCAGGCCCACTGCCGGTCCGGCGCGCTCGGCCGCCGCACAGCAGGCGTGGTCGCAGGCTCCCGAACCCGGATCGGCGAAGTCCGACAGACCCACGCCATCCGAATCGACGCGTCAGTACTCGCGTTCCCAGGACGATCCACCGGGCCGCACCGGGTACGCCCCGCGGCAGCAACCGGAGCCGTTCACCGAGGAGTGCAGGCAACCGGCAGCACCGGCGCAGCGGGCTCTGCGTCGACCCGAACCCGTTCGGCCGCAACGTGACTCTCGGCCGCCGAAGGTCGCGAAGCCGCGTAAGCGCAGACGCTGGGGTCGACGCTTCCTGATCGTGTTGCTGGTCCTGGTGCTGGGAATCGGCGGCGTCGTCTACTACGTCGACAGCTCGTTGACGCGCGTGGACGCCCTCACCTCGTATCCCGGGCGCATCGGCGACACCCCCGGCACCAACTGGCTTCTCGTCGGGTCGGATTCGCGAGCGGGCCTGACGCCGGAGCAGGAAGCCGCGCTCGCAACCGGCGGCGAGGTGGGCCCGAGCCGCACCGACACGATCATTCTCATCCACATCCCCGAGGGCAGCGGCGCGCCGACGATGGTCAGCCTGCCGCGCGATTCGTACGTGTCGATTCCGGGCAACGGCCAGGACAAGCTCAACGCGGCCTTCGCATTCGGCGGGCCGCCACTGCTGGTCCAGACGGTCGAGGGTGCAACCGGTGTGCACATCGATCACTACGCCGAGATCGGATTCGGCGGCTTCGCCGGGATCGTCGACGCGGTCGGTGGAGTCAACGTGTGCGTGCAGAATGCGATCGACGATCCGTTGGCGGGCATCAACATCGCCGCCGGCTGCCAGGATCTCACCGGAGCCGAGGCGCTCGGATTCGTGCGATCCCGCGCGACGGCATTGGCCGATATCGACCGGATGAACAATCAGCGGGCGTTCATGTCCGCCCTCTTGGAAAAGGCAACCAGCGCTACGACTTTCCTCAACCCGTTCAAGTTGTGGCCGTTGGTGTCCGATACCGCGTCGTCGTTGAGCGTCGACGAGGGAGATCACATCTGGAACCTCGCCGCACTCGCCTGGGCGATGCGCAGCGGTCCGGTGACCACGACGGTTCCCGTCGGCGGATTCCAGGACTCCGACGTCGGAAACGTACTGCTGTGGGACGACACTCGCGCTCCGGCGTTCTTCGACGCCATCGCGCAGGATCGAGAAATACCTCCGGAACTGCTGACCGGCGGGCCCTGACTCCCCCGTGGGCAGCCGGTAGGCGGGAGTGGAGCCTGCGGAACGACCCTGGATGTAGGCGGGAGTGGAGCCTGCGGAACGACCCTGGATGTAGGCGGGAGTGGAGCCTGCGGAACGACCCTGAATGTAAGTTGTGGACCATGACATCGCCGTCTGCCCAGCCCGCCGCAACACCCGGTACGTCGTTCCACGATCTGCTGCGCGCCCAGGTGCGGCACGAGTTCACTGCTTCGCAGCAGTACGTCGCGATCGCGGTGTGGTTCGACCGCAACGATCTGCCACAGCTGGCCACGCGTTTCTACGCTCAGTCCGCCGAGGAGCGTCGGCACGCCATGATGATGATCCGCTTTCTCATCGACAACCGACTCGAGGTCGATGCGTCGGGCATCGACGACGTGGTGACGGAGTTTCAGTCGGTCGTCGAACCGGTGGAACTGGCGTTGGCCCAGGAGTCGACGGTGACCGAGCAGATCAGCGCGTTGGCGCGTGCTGCCCGGGCCGAGGGCGACTACATCGGCGAGCAGTTCACCCACTGGTTTCTCACCGAGCAGGTCGAGGAGGTGGCGGCGATGCAGAGCCTGCTCAACATCGTCCGCCGAGCCGGATCGAACCTGTTCGACATCGAGCAGTACGTCGCTCGCGAGATCGGTTCCACGGTGATCCGCGCCACCAATGCCCCCACAGAAGCCGGAAGAGCGTAGTTTGCAGCCCTGCTCAGAGCGGACATTTAGGATCGACTGTATTAGGCAACGTTCGCCTCAATAAGGATCGACTTGGATGACAACGCCTCTGACCAGGCATATTGTCCTGAGCATGAGCGTAGACATCAAAGAAACCAGCCACACCAAGTTCCACGCACTTCTCCGCGACCAGATTCGCAACGAGTTCAACGCCTCGCAGCAGTACATCGCCACCGCGGTCTACTTCGCGAATGTCGATCTGCCGCAGCTGGCCAAGCACTTCTATGCGCAGTCGGTCGAAGAGCGCAACCACGCGATGATGATCGTGCAGTACTTCCTCGATCGCGACATCACGGTCGAGCTGACCGGCGTCGACGCGTCGAAGTCCGTCTTCACCGATCCGCGTGAGGCCATCGCCCTGGCGCTGGCACAGGAGGAGACCGTCACCGAGCAGATCATCGCTCTGGCGAGCACCGCACGCGAAGAGGGCGACTACCTCGGCGAGCAGTTCATGCAGTGGTTCCTCAAGGAGCAGGTCGAGGAAGTTGCCAGCATGAAGACGCTGCTCAACATCGCCGATCGTGCGGGCCACAACCTGTTCGACCTCGAGCAGTTCGTCGCCCGTGAGATGAACACCAGCGTGACCGCCGACTCGGGCGCACCGACCGTCGCCGGCGGATCGCTGTAGATTCGCACCGCAACTCTGCGCGGATGACGCGCTCATACGGGTGGCCACTCGAACGAGGATTCCTTGTTCGAGCGGCCACCCGTTTCGCGTTCTAGCGCAGAGTGCGTTCTAGCGCAGAGTGCGTTCTAGCGCAGAGTGACCTGGCGGCCGCGTAGGCCGTCGCGCGAACGCAACTGAGCCGCCGTGAGCGGAGCGTCGACAGCCAGTGCCTCGCTCAGTTTCTCGCCGAATTCCTTTGTCGGCTTTGCCCATTCGGTGGGGTGCATCTCGGGATCGAGATCGAACACCGGCACCAGCAGCCCGTGCGTGCGGAACGAACCGGCGTAGCGCGAACCTTCACCCAGGTTCAGATCGCCCGCCGCATGCAGGCGAGCCAACGCGAGCATCACGTCGTCTTCGTTCTCCGGACGAACCCACCGGATGTGTGCCTTGTCGCCTGCATCCACCCACCAGGCCGCGACGACGCCGTCGGCCTCGATCCGCGCCGAGGGCATGATCGCCTGGTTCGCACGTTCCACGGTTGCAGTCACATCGGCTGCGGGAGTGGCACTTTCGGGAATCCACCAGTTGAAGTCCTGATGAACGGTGATCTCGAGCAGCGCGGAGGCGTCGAGCACCTCGGTCAACGCGGGCGTGCTGTCGGTGATCTTCGCGGCTTCGAGCGACTCGCCCGCGGACGCGGTGGACGCCCAGCCGAGCGCGCTACTGATATCTGCCGCAACATCTTTCGACTGATTCTGCACCTGAAGGCCGACGAATCCCTCGACGGTATCGGCATCTTCGCGCACCAGTGCCGCGACGGCACCGGGTAGCACCGTGGCCAGCGTGATGGTGCGACCGTCCACGGTGATCGGCGCGGTGGCCGTCGCCGACGGGACGAACTCGCGCAGCGCTACCAGGTCGCATTCGGCGGCGAGGCCCTCGAACGGGCGAGCCGACGCCGATTCGATGCTCGCGCGTTCCGCTTCTCGCTGCGCGAGCTTCGCTGCTCGGTTGCTGTCCTGCTTCGGTCCACTGTTTCTTTTGCTCTTACCCACGCCCGAAAACCTACACGTTCTTCGATTCGAG
>NZ_NOZF01000043.1:0-16874 GCF_002258565.1 Rhodococcus sp. 05-2254-6 | reverse complement strand
CCTCACAGCCATCAACAGCCTGGGGTGATTGCGCGGGAGCGACGGAAAGCAACCAGGCTCGATGTCGCGGTAGCACTTCTATCCTGCGGACATGCGGTCGCGCCCGGTTGGCTCAGTCTGCGTCGAGGCGCGCGCTGCCCTGGGACCACCTCCGGCGGTCTCCGGATTTGAGCTCCGCTGCGCTCCGCACAGCAGAAAGAACAATTTCCTTCGCACATCTGGCTCCGATCGAGCATGCAACACCCTGACCCGTCTTACCCATCCCTGACTTCGCGTTGCTCCGGCCCGATGGGCTCCGAAAACTTTTCAAAGCGCCTGCGGCTGAAAACTTTCCGGATCAGGGCCAGGACGCCGGTCCAGTGCGCCGCCTTCTCTCCTTCGAGCCAGATGACGGCGAAAGAAATTGGCAGAGCGAAAGGGCCGGGGGAGCCGGTTCCGCAACAGAAAGAGAGCCCGACATGCCGCAGAATACTTCCAGCACAGGACGACGCACCACCGCCGCACACAACGCCCGGACCACCGGAATCGTCACCCACACAACCGTTCTGGTCTCCGGACCCCAACAGGCCGCAATCACCGCTACCGCCGCAGCCACCGACGAAGCGCAGATGATCGTCGCACTAGGTCACGTCATGATGACCTTCCGCAGCGCCGAAACAGTATCCGCAGTCATCACCGGATTTGCCACCGTCCGGGCCGCACTCGCCGGAGCCGATGGACAAGCCCCTCACCCCGCGCAACCAGGCGCAGAATTCGGGGCCGCCGCGATCTCTGTCCTGTGGCTCGACAGCCCCGAACACACCGCAGTGCCGCATCACCGCTACAGCTCCGAACAACGCCGCACCATCCACTGGGTAGACCTGCACATGGGACCTGTCACGTGGCGCATCACCGACCGCATCGGGTACGACACCCTGATGGCCGAACTCCGACGCGTTCACCGCGCTGCCGTCGGAGTATTTCTCGACGGCGGCCGCTACCGCCGCGACCCGGCCAAACTCCTCGATGTCTTCGACGACGTCTAGTACCACACGTTCGGCCCCAACCCCGGGGCCGAACGTCGTTTATCCACAGGCTGACTCGACACCACAGTTATCCACACCCTCGCCTGATCTGTCTCCGCAGCGAACGCTTTGTTACGGACCTCGTGTGACGCTCGACGACAAGCAGCTGGCCGGCACGAGCGACAAGGAACCAACGATGATCACCTGGACCGTCACCACACACCCCGAGGACAACCCCGAAATTCTGACCGCAACCGGAGCAGAGCCCAATCTCGAATGCGCGAAACTGGCCGCCGCCGATGCCGTCCGTATCGCCCTCCTCGACGCACGCGAGCACGCATCGTCCGACAACGGCAGCCCGCCGTCCTACCTCGTCACACTCGACGGAACCTGTGCCCTCATCGTCGGACTCGGAAGCTGCAGGCCCGAGAACTACAACGCCGTCCTCGACAGCCTCGAGCAGTTCGACGGCTCTGCGCCACCGAACCTTCTCTACATCTGATCCGCATTTCTGCGATGACGATGACTGCGGCAGGACCGAGCAAAGCGCCACCGGAATACCGAATCCAGTTCTCCCGCAACTGACCCGCACATAGAAACGAGGCGAACAGATGACCCCGTTGAGAGCAGTGGAACCCACCGACGACGACGATCACGCTGATCTGACGGACCATCCGGAGACGGCACCGGAAGCACTGGTCATCTGTGCACTGATGTGGTTGCAGGACACCGACGAGGCCGCCCGCATCGCAGCGTCATTGCAGGCCAACGATTTTCACGATCCCGTCTATCGCGAGCTGTACGGCATCGTGCAGGAGCTCATCATCGACAACCTCCCACACGACCCCGCGAGTGTTCTGGGCGTCCTTGTCCGGTCAGGTGCCAGCGGACACCGCGGTGCACGGCTGCGTCGAACACTGACCGACGTCACCGCAGCGAACGCATGCGGAGCATCGGCAACCGACTACGCCGGCATGGTCCTGTCGGAAAGTTACCGACGTAGCTTCTTCGACGCAGGGATCAGAATTCAGCAGATCGCCGAGGAAGCGCCGGAAGACTTTCTGTTCGACCAGCTCGTCGAAATTGGAAGGGCGCAACGTGAAGCGACGAACCGCCTGAACGCCTTCCGCAGCGGTAGCACACTGTGACGGCGCGGGGAGAGGCAGAGTCGGGCGATGTGCGGCGTCGAGCTGCCCTCGCTTCTGTCCGGTTGGCCGCCATCGATGTCGCGCGTCTCGATACGGACGAAGTCGAGGACCTCGCTGTCGGTCGTGAGATCCATGATGCTCTGTCCGACGGCAACACGCTCAGTGAGGTTGCGCGGTCCATCGGGTACACCGAGGCCGTCGCCTCAGACCTTCTGGGCAAGTTCCGAGAGCTCCGCGAGAGTCTCGCGGCGCGCAACCAAATTCCCCTGTTCTGAGCAACATTCAACGCACACCTCGCATTGCCGCCATGACCCGAAAAGGCCAACACCATGAACTTCACCCGCATCGACACCGACCGAGGGACCCTCTACGGGCCATCCTTCGCCGAGACGCTGACTCACTTTTTCGGACAGAACCAGCACGTCGAATGGGAATGCCACCAGCTGACCGCCGGATACTCCGGTGGGCGGTCCACTATGTCGACTGCAATCCGAGTGCACCACCGCGGACAGTGGATCGTCGCCGCTCGATCCTTCGGCTCCCGGACCGTCGACGCAATCCCAGAGCGCACAGTTCGCAGCGAGTCGAATTTCGCCTCCGCACCCTTTGATGCACCTATGTTGCCTCGCTGGGTGTACGAGTGGGCATATGACCTGTTGATTTGACCCGCCCGGTGAAGACCGATTGTGCAGACCAGAATCGAGCATGAGCAAGCGCTACGACGATGGTGTGGAGCGGACCTGTACACCGAGCAACGTTCGGCGAACGCCGCGGAGCTCGGCCGCCGTACTTCGACGAGCTGTAGAGGGGTGCTGCGCAGCGCGCGGCACTCCGACCCACCACACGAAAGGAACCCGGCCCGTGCCAGCACAAGCCTGGATCACCCTCATAGTCGGCGTGTTCGCCGTCGTCGGCGTCGCCGGAACCGTCAACCAACGCACCCGAGCGGACAACCGCTCCCAATCCTGGCAACGAATCACCTGGTGCCTCGAACGCACCGTCAGCGACAACCCTGACGAAGTTGCGCTCGGCTGGACAGTGTTCGGCACCGTTGCCGCAACTCCCTTCATCGCCAAGACCGACCGTCGCACACTTCGAGCAATTGCCGACCGAGATATTGCGCCCAGCAGCGACGACCTAGCGGAAACCGACGACAACAGCGACAATGGACCTACAACACCCCGCGAGGAGCGCCCATGACCACCACCGAACCACGCCGGGCCTGGACTCCCGAGCAACGCCGGAGGGTCCGCGCGGCAGCCGCAGGAGCCTCGATCAAGCTCCGCGAGTACGACAACGATCCGGTTCCGCAGTGGCTACGCGACGTTGCCGCAGGCAAAGACATTAGGCCGCCGACTGACTGACAACCCCATCTACCTGACAAGGCCCGCCCTCAAACCTGGGGACGGGCCTTTGTCGTGTCGCGCACGTCGGGAGTCGATGCCGTCGACTATGCAGAACGAGTTGCCGCCATGCGGGCGGCAGGCAAATGGAACTCCACTGCGCTACGTCCTGCACAGCCCGGGCAGCAGAGAGAACATGAAGCCGCCGCTCGCGCGGACGCCGGCGGCTCGCCGCCTGTCAGTGTGCGGCGTTGTATGCCTCTTCGACGTCGGCCGGGATGCGGCCGCGTTCGCTGATTTCGTAGCCCTGATCAAATGCCCACTGCCGAATCGCCCGCGTCTGCTCCGGATCACGCTTGCCCGATCCGTCGGCCGCTGTCGCGGCCGACGCGGCAGCGGGGGTGGGCTTGCGCTTGCGGCCACCGACTCGCGTCGCGTGTCCGACGTAGTAGTCGAGCTTCTTGTGAAACTCGTTCGCGTTCTTCACCTTCAGGTCGATCGAGTACTCGACGCCGTTGATTGCGAATTCGATCGTCTCGCCGGATTCGTCGTCGATAACCGTCCCGTCGATATCGTCCACCAATTGGGTTGTCACTTTTTTGGCCACAGTCGGAGAACCTTTCCTCGACACATTTGCAATGCGCAACCGCATCCGTACCCATGAGCGTAACCAGCGCCAATACCTGCATTCGTCATCGACACAATCAATCGAGCCGCCGCACGTTCGGATTCGATGCTCCGCACTCGACCTGACACGTGCCGCGGCAGTGCCGCCTCCGTCGCATCGCGAAGTTGTCGAACAGATCATAATCATTGCCTTGCAACGGTATTCGACCGCATGACCACGCTCGCACGTCCCCTTCTGAGCCACCCCTACGGTTATCGTGTTGGTCGTACGAGTCCTCCGAGTTTGACATGCAGGGGACCCCGACCAATCCACCCGCGGTCGCCGGCCCCTCTTCGGGGTTGACAGACCACCTTCGTCATGTTGAGCGGGGGCGTCTGGTCCGATCCTTTGGAAGCTACCCCTGTCGTGAACTATTACCAGGCCATCAGAATCTCATAGGCGCGGCCGCGAATGCCGCCGCTGGACATCCTCACGCGAAGCGTTAGGCCACGCAAGGTCTCGCGCTCGCCACCGCAGGAGAGCTTCCAATGCTCATCGAGGAAGCCGAGGGTGTACTCGGACTCATCGCGCACGACAACACCCGCAGGTGGTGCAACCGGCAGCACTGTCGTTTTACGACTGCACGGCGTTCGATCCCGACACCCCGGGTGTCAACCGTCAGCCGCTGCGAGGCGGCCACCTGCCGACAGGCTCGTTGATGAATCCCGTCACCAGACCTCGAAGAGGGCCGCGCACCAAAGATTCGCGGCCCGGCTTCGTGTGAAATACGCACTGGCCTGCGCAGTCAATGGCGTCGCCGAATTCTCGTTTCAGTCCTTCGGTCGAATGATCGTTGCCGAACCGCCGCGTGCCGGTGCTTTTCATGTCGCCAGCTGGCGACGCATTTTGGTCCGGACTTCATTTTCGTGAAGTTTGCAACGTCGGCCGATGAGCCACCTATCCGCAACGGCCCCTCGCGTCCAAGGTCACTTATCCGGAGCGCGATGAATTGGACGAGTAGCGCCCTGCATCGTGTGAGCCGTCTATGCGACCTACTTGACATCAGCCCTCTGCTGTGACCACCATTACAGCATCAAGTGATAGCAGTTATCACTCTATGAGAGGAAGAAATGAAAGTTGCGATCCTGGGACTCGGTGAAGCGGGCACCCTCTACTCGTCGGGCTTTGCGGCAGTAGGTTGGGAGGTAACAGGTTTCGATCCCGCCGATACCGCCGCACCGTCGGACGTCGTTCGTTTCGACGACGTATCGGACGCGGTGGCCGGTGCAGACCTGGTTCTGAGCCTGACCAGCTCGAAGGTGGCCGTGCAGGCTGCGACGGCCGCGGCCCCGCACCTGAGCGCGGGAACGACGTACGCGGACATGAACTCCGCGTCCGCTGCCGTGAAGAATGACGTGGCCGCAGCGGTATCGACCGCCGTCGGCGTCGCGTTCGCCGACGTCGCCGTGGTCGGTTCCGTCCCGGCGCACGGGGCCCGCACTGCACTGGTCGTCAGCGGTTCGGGCTCTGGCACCGCGGCAGAGCACTTTCGCGCGTTGGGTGCTTCGGTCGAAGACATCGGCGGTGCGCCCGGCGATGCGTCACGGCGAAAGTTGTTGCGTAGCAGCTTCATGAAGGGCCTCGGAGCGCTGATCGTCGAATCCACCGAAGCCGGTGCTGCGGCCGGTGCCGAACAGTGGGTACGCGGCCAGATCGCCGCCGAACTGTCGGATGGCTTCGATGCCCTCGATCGACTGCGCGACGGAACCCGCAAGCACGCCGCCCGTCGCGCGGTGGAAGCCGCAGCATCGGTGGAATTGCTCGACGAGCTCGGTGTTCGTCCGGTTCTCGCCGCGGCCGCCGCCGAACTACACGCCTCGTTGGCCGACGCCGACGGACGCGATACCGGCGAACTCGCCGACGCCTACTCGGGGCTACCCGTCGCGAACATCGGCGATGCACGCCAACGAATGGGAATGGTCGACTCGGGAATTCATGCGATGTGGAAAGGTGCTCGTACCGTCGGGCGAGCGCGTACGGTGTGGACGCGAGCGGGAGACAACAAGGCCCTGCAAGCGGCGGTGGCGAAGGTGCTCCCCGGTGAGGTGATCGTCATCAACGGACATGGCGACCTGAACCGTGCCCTGATGGGAGAACTGCTCGCCGAGCGCGCCCGGTCCCGTGGATGTGTCGGCATGGTCATCGACGGCGCTGCGCGCGACATCGATGTACTTGAGGAAATCGGCTTCGGAGTTTGGGCCCGGGCGGTCAATCCGGCGGGCCCGTACAAGGACGGCCCCGGCTACAACGACATCCCCGTCGCGGTCGGAGGAGTCGTCTGCAACCCGGGTGATCTCGTCGTCGCCGATGACGACGGCGTCATCATCGTCCCCGCTGCAGAAGCCTTCGGCAGCCTGGCCGGTGGCCGTGCCGTCGAGGCCGACGAAGCGCAACGCCGCGCAGCAATCATCGCAGCCAGGGCCGCGTCGTGATCGCCATCTGGGCGCTGGTGTCGTTCATCGTCGCCATCATCTTCTGGAACGCGGTGCTCAAACGAAACATCGGCGAGGCGATGATCGTCGGGTTCCTTGTGGTCGGTGCGTTCGCCGGCCGGAGCGCACCCGAATACATGTGGCACGGATTCCTCGACTCGATGCAGGAAGAGGTCACCTTCGCCGGACTGGCCTTCATCTTCATGAGCTTCGTACTGGCCAAGACGCCTGTCCTCGACCGCCTCATCGACATTCTGAACACCTTCTTCGGCCGCCTGCGCGGCGGACCGATTTATACCTCGACGGTGGCGGGTGGCATGTTCGGTGCCATCGCGCACGTCGGGGCGTCCGTCACTGCTGCAGTCGGATCCGTCACGGTGCCGTGGATGAAGCGATCCGGCGTCAGTGGCGAACTGTCCGCCACCGTCGTTGCAGGCTGCGCAGGAATGGGTGTGACCTTCCCTTTCAGCGCGACCATGTTCATCCTCGTCGGCTCCACCACCGTCACCGGTTTGATGGAACCCGATGAGATCATCCTTCCCCTTGCTCTTGCCGGATTGTGGTGCCTCGGTTACCGATTGGCACTGAACTACTATCTGGTCCGCAAGAACGGTCTGCAGCCCATCGCCGAGGAAGACCGCATTCCCGCTCGCAAGAGTCTGCGGGCCGGATGGACGTCACTGCTGCTCTTCGTTCCGATCATCATTCCGTTGCTGCTCACCCGCGGTCCGATTGCGGTTCCCATCGCCGAGTACACCGACCTCGTGATGTCCAGCGCGCTCAGCCTCATCACCTGGATCCCGGTCCTGATGATTCTTCTGGTGTTCTTCCTCGGCCGTCGTCATCTGCCGAAGACCGGCCGAGGATGGTGGAAGATTCTCGGCGACACAGCACCTCAGTTCGGCGTCATCGGTGTCACGATCGTGGCGGCGTTCTCCGCCTCGAACGTCCTCGGCGATCTCGGGCTTCCCGAGCAGCTGACCACCATGCTGGCCAACCTCAGCGCACCCGCTTGGCTGATGGCCATTCTGGTCGGCGTCATCATCGTCGTCATCGCCATCCCGCTCACCGCATCGGCCACGATGGCTGCCGTCGGCGGCGTCGCCGTCGCTGCACTGGTCGGAGTCGGGATACCCGCACCGGTTGCGGCCGCAGCCGTCCTGGTCTTCGCATCCACCGAGGGCGCGTCGCCCCCGTCTGGAGCCCCGATCTACGTTGCCGCAGGTATCGCACGCGTCGACCCGGCAAAGATGTTCGTCCCGTTGTTGAAGTACTACTGCATCCCGATTCTCGGCGTTGGAGTTCTCATCGCTCTCGGCCTCCTGCCAGTCAGCTGATGACCACTACGAAAGGAAAGTCCATGCTCGAAAAATGCATCTCGACGATCTTCAGGGTCAGCGTGGTGGCCTTCCTGCTCGGGGGACTGGCCATCGTCGTCCTTCAGGGCGGCGGACTCATTGCCGGTAACGGCGAGTTCGTCACGCACATGGAAGAATTGCTCGCCCCATGGGCATACGGGTCCGCCGGCGTTGCCGGGCTGCTCGCTTTCGCACTGTCGTACTTTCACCGACCCGACGACGAATCGTCGTCGACGGAGGATCCCGCTCGCACGGCAACTGCGGAACACGCATGACCGATCGACACGTGGCACCGGGTTTGCATATGGGGTCCCCGTATGCAGACCTGGTGATGCGCACCGACGCTGCACCGGCCGGATCAAGCTGGGGTTTGTTCGAGGATCCCGACCGGGGCACCGCCAATTTCGCCGGTCCTCAGCACATTGTGGAGGCGGCCCGGATCGTCACTCGCGGAGACTGTTTCAGTCTCGACTACGCGGTTGGAGCGTTCGATCCGCCGATGGCGCGTTCACGGTCCGCCCCGACGCATACCATCGTCAGCGCCCACGAACAATCGCGAGACGATCTGCTGGACCACTTCTTTCTGCAGACGAGCAGCCACCTCGACGGTCTTCGTCACCGCAGGGTCTCCGGTCACGGCTTCTACGACGGGGTCGACGACGCTGCCATCGTGGTCGGTGCACCACGCCTGGGTGTGCAAGCGTGGGCGGATGCACCGATCGTCGGGCGCGGATTGGTTCTCGACATCGAAGGGATGATGGTCGAGAACGGCACCCCTCTCGACCACCTCGACGGACCGGCACTGGACGCGGACACGCTCGACGACGCCGTTCGGGGACAGCAGGTCGATGTCAGACCGGGCGACTTGATTCTCGTCCATACCGGCTGGGCTCGGTGGTATCTGAATGCGACGAGTGACGAGCAGAATTCCGTCAGAGAGGGACGGCGCGCGACCGGTTTCGCGCAACACCCGGCGTTGCTCGAGTGGTTGTGGGACAACAAGATCGCACTGTTCGCCACCGACACGTTCGCGGTGGAGGTTCTACCGGTGCTTGAGGGCAGCCCGTTCCTGCATTCGGCACCTGAGGACAAAGGAATGATGCATCAGGAGTTGATCGGGAAACTCGGTGTTCCATTGGGCGAATTGTGGAACCTCACCGATCTGGTGGCAGATAGCCGCGCCACCGGAACATGGGAGGCCATGCTCACTGTCAAACCGCTGCCGATCGTCGGCGGTGTCGGCTCACCGTGCAACGCGACTGCACTGCGCTGACGTTTGTTTATCGCACAGTGATAAGTTCTCTTGAGCGATTTTTCGAGAGGACGACTATGGCAGCGCCAGCAGGCAACATGCGGTCTCTCGACCGCGCATTCGATGTCCTCACGGTTCTTCAGTCGGCCAAGCAACCCCTTCGGCTGAGCGAACTCGCGCGTCTTGCCGATCTGCATGTCGCCACGGTGCAACGCATCCTCGGGGTGTTGATGGAGCGAGGCTTTGCAGCACGATCGGCAGATGGGTACACCGCTGGTCCCGCCGCCCTAGCCGTGGCACACGCGTTCATGGTGACCAACCCGCTGAGCGTGCTCGCCCAGCCGATCCTGCAACAGCTCGCCGCCAATACCGGGTTCACCGCGTCGATTTATGTGCGTGTCGAGCACAGTCGGGTGCTCATCGCACGTGTGGAGAGCGATCATCCGCTGAGCTACGTCCTCCCAGTCGGCGAGCGACTCCCGCTTCATCTCGGCGGGGCGGGCAAGACGATCCTCGCAGAAATGAGTGGTTCCGAGATAGACGACGCCATGGCCGGGGTCGCCGAGATCGCGCATGCCGACGGGAGCGTCCTGACCAAAGCCGACTTTCGGGGTCAACTCGAGCAGATCCACCAAGATGGATACGCCTTCTCGATCAGCGAACGACTGTTCGGGATTGCATCGGTTACCGCTCCGGTGCACGCTCAGGACGGCACCCTGGCCGCCGTTCTCGGTGTGACGGGTCCCGCGGAGTCGTTCGGCGAGGGCACCCGCACCAAGGTCGTGGCCGAAGTTCGCCGAGCAGCAGCAATATTGGGAGCACGCGTCCCAACCAGCCGATGACGACAGCGGCGCACCGACGTCAAGAGAGCTTTAATCGGCGGCGCATCTACGCCATCCACCCCAGCTTCGGCCGCTTCGTCTAATAGCGACGTAGTTGAGGCCCGAAATTCAACACCGAATTTGCCGAGCGTCGACCCGCAATGATGAACTTAGGTTCTCGACGCAGCAGTCACCTTCTCAGAACCAGAGGCCGACACGTACTGTCTTCGTCGCGAAGCATTGCCCACAGGACATTTGCTCGGCGCGGGCCAGGCCAATGACTGCTCGGGTGTGACGTTTCCTCCGGCCCGCTATCGTGGGCAATAGGTTTCTGATTCGGGTGATGATCGGGTGCTGAGCTGCGCCGACTGATAGCACACACGCATCAACCGGCGGGTCGTACCGTTTTGGGTTTGTCCAGGCATCCGCTGATGCGCCCGAGGGCATGAAGATGCGGGTGTCACTGGCCAGGGCGGAAGGTGCTGCGCAACGCGCCGACGACGGCAGCGACGACGAATGCAAACACGATTGACGCAACAATCACGCAGATGCGAAACACGCCCCCAGCGATGATTTCCGTTGCCCGCAGAGGAGCGAACCACCAACCTGACCCGGATTTCCCGGCGCGCCACAGCGCTCCTACGACGATCAAGCCGATGGCAACAAGGGCGATCACGATCGTTCACCTCAGACCTCAAGCCGGATTCAACACCAAGTCAACGACATAACGCCTCGCCTTGGCTATGTGCAGTGGGCGTGCGTTCCCATTGCGTTCGCGAAATACCGTTGTGTTGCACTGAGTTCGAACCTTCGGTGTGTGCGGGCGTGAAGCCTGCGGCGCTAGCTCAACTCGTTTGTCAGGCGATGCTGCGCGCGCCCTCTTCATCCGCCCCCGCGTCTTCATCTATCCAAGGCTCTGCAGACGCAGTTGATGCGGAATCCCCAGGGCTCTCGAAACTTTCATCCGTGCTACTCGTGCCACCCGCGTCATTCTCTGCAGCCGGACCGATATCGGGCCTGAGGGTCGTACGTGCCGTCATCGTCGACTTGACCAACCGCGTCGCTTCGGGCACTGAGAGATCCACCAAGGCAGCGATGCTGGCGTATGTTTCACCGCGTTTCTTGAGCTCGGCCAGTGCTCTTGCGCGTCTCTCATACGCCGCTTCAAGTTTGGTTTCCGCGTCCCGCCGCAAGCGCTCGATCCTCGTGGTCACATCGTCGTTGATTTTTTGTTCGTCGCGGGTCGCATCGAAATACGAGATCAAATCCTGCTCCTGATTCTTCAAACGCACCTGTGCGTCCGACAATCGCTGCGCATTCGCCCGCCGAGCCCGTTCCCGAGCGCTGATCGGTCCACCGTTTGAGGGAGTCATGTCGGACAGGCTACCGCCAACAGGCTGGCCGGCGAAAGGGCCATACGCTCCCACGGTCGCCCTGATTGATCTGTCCTGCTACAACTTTCGTCCCTCATTGTCCATGCACGTTCTAATTCGTCCGAAATCTAGATACTATCGACTTCAGGTTTCGTGTATTACTTCGAAAAATGCCAAACTAAACGCCACACACCTCTTGCACTATTAGTGTCCATGGGCGGAATCTGCGTACTATCGCGACCGTGCCGCGCGATTCAGAAGCAGATTTCGAGGGAGATCGACTCGTGAGATCTCGTCGCATACCCGCTCGTCGGCGGCGGTGCCCGCGATGATGACCGTGCACGCGCTGCACGCCGGCGACGGCTACACCTACCTCACCCGCGAGGTCGCCAGCGACGACATTCGCCGCGAACGCGGCCAAGACCTCACCGACTACTACACGGCCGAAGGCACCGAACCGGGCATCTGGGGAGGGCGGGCCACGGCCGAACTCGGCGTGTCCGGGTACGTCCGCGAGGACCAGATGAAAGCCCTGTTCGGCGAAGGTCTGCACCCCGAAGCCCAGGCGTTGATCGAGGCCGCCGTCCTCGACGGTACGAAAGCGAACGCCGCGATCGAGAGCGTGCGGCTGGGCCGCAAGTTCGCGAGCTTCCGCAACGAGGTGCCGCTGATGAAGCGCATCCGCGCCGAGATCGACAACGACCGCGCCGCCGGCGGAAAGTCGCTCACCGCCGAGCAGTGCCAGCAGATCCGCTACCGCGTCGGAGCAGACGAGTTCCACCACGAAGTCGGCCGATCACCGGCCAGCGAAGCAGAACTCGTCCGCTACATCGCCTCGCAGCAACGCCGCGAACGTCAACCCGTCGCCGGCTACGACTGCGTTTTTACGCCACAGAAGTCGGTGTCGGTTCTCTGGGGCCTGGGCGACGACGACACCCGCGTCGCGATCGAGCGCGCACACAGCGCCGCGGTGACCGATGCCATCGGCTGGGTCGAGGACAACGCCTCCTACACCCGCGTCGGCAAAGCCGGTGTTGGACAGATCGAATCGACCGGCCTGATGTACACCCGGTTCGATCACGGCGACAACCGCAACGGTGACCCGAACCTGCACACCCACGTCGCGATCTCCACCAAAGTGCAAGGCGTCGACGGCAAGTGGCGCAGCCTGGACGGGCGCGTGCTGCACAAGCTCGCCGTCGCCGCATCCGAGCGCTACAACACCCTCATCGAGGAGTACGTCACCCGCGAGCTCGGCACCGTGTTCGCCGACCGACCGGGCACCGGAATCAACAAGCGCGCCGTCCGAGAGATCGAGGGCATCCCCACCGCATTGCTTAGCGAGTTCTCCCGCCGTGACGCCATCGAGTCACGACTGGAAAGACTCGTCTCGGACTACCGCAAGACCCACGGCAAAGACCCCTCGACCGCGATGCAGATGCGCCTCGCCGACCAAGCGACCCTGGAAACCCGCAACGAGAAAGCACCCCCGAAATCGCTCGGTGCCCAACGCGTGGAATGGCGCGAACGCGCGCTCGACGTCGTCGGCCGACGTGCCCTGAAGTCAGCCTTGAAGAAGAGCATCGGGAACACGATCACCGTTACCGATGCCGCCTCGATCGACCACCGCGAGATCGCCCGCACCACAGTCGCCCGCATCGCACAGCAGCGCTCGAGTTGGAACCGCTGGCACATCCAAGCCGAGGTTCAACGACAACTACGGCCACTGGTGTTCGCGACCGCGGCCGAGCGTGACGGGGTCGCCGAGACGGTCACCGAAGCCGCGCTCGGCGCAGAGTCCATCCGGTTGACTCGCCAGGTCGACGCGACACCCAAGGCGCTGCAGCGCAGCGACGGGGCGTCGATTCTGACCGTGCACGGCAACGAGACCTACACCAGCGCAGCGATCCTCGCCGCTGAACACCGCCTCGTGGGAGCCGCCCACACCCCGACAGCGGTGATGGCACCTGCCCACGCCTACACCGCGGCCCTCGCCGCGCACACCCAACGCAAACGCTGGGATCTCGGCGCGGACAAGAAGGCACTCGTCGAGCACTTCCTGTTCTCGGGTGCGCTGCTGGCTGCCGGTGTCGGTCCGGCCGGCACCGGCAAGACCACCGCCATGCGCGTCGTCGTCGATGCGTGGCGCAGTACCGGATACGACGTGATCGCCCTCGGACCGTCCGCGAAAGCTGCCGACGTCCTGGGCACCGAGCTGGGTGTCACCGGCCGCACCATCGACGACGTGCTCACCCGATACGAGAACGAACTCGATACCGGCATCACCCCGGGGGCGATGATTCTCGTCGACGAAGCAGGCATGGCGTCGACACACAATTTGGACCGGCTGACTCACATCGCCGCCGAGCACGGCGCAGTGGTCCGGCTACTCGGTGACCCGCAGCAGCTCGCGGCCGTCGATACGGGCGGCGCACTGCGACTGGTCGCCCGATCGAGCGCTGCACCGGAGCTGGTCGACGTCCACCGTTTCCGCGACAAGGAAGAGGCCGAGATCTCCTTGCGACTGCGCGACGGCGACACCTCCGTCGCCGCCTGGTACGCCGCGAAAGACCGCGTGCAGCACGGCATGGCCGACGACCTCGCCGAGAAAGTCTTCACCGCGTGGGCGAAGACCTCGGAGACCGAGACGACGTCGCTGATGATCGCCAGCAGCAACCACGCCGTCCGCGACCTCAACGACCGGGCCCGCACCGAACGACTCGCCAAGGGACTGGTCAAGAAAGGCGGCAACGACCTGTCCGACGGACTGCGCGCCAGCGCCGGGGACCGCATCGTCACCCGCCGCAACGACACCAGCCTTCGCGTCACCGGCACACGTGGGGAACGAGTGCGCAACGGCGACTTGTGGACGGTCAAGACCGCGCACCGCGACGGATCGCTGACCGTGCGCCACCTCGAACACGGCGGGCGCATCCGATTGCCGGCCGACTACGTCAAACAGCATTGCGAGCTCGGTTACGCCGCCACCATTCACCGGTCGCAAGGCATGACCGTCGACCAGGTCCATGTCCTCGTCGACGACACCATGAACCGGCAAGCCCTCTACGTCGCCCTCACCCGCGGCCGCGACAGAAACCAGCTGTACGTGCCCATCGACCGCATCGTCGACCCGCACCTGATCCACGTGCACCCGGACAAGAAGATCGCCGACGAAGTCGTGCGGACCATCATCGGCCGCGACGGCTCGGACGTCTCGGCGACCGAACAGCAGCGCGACGCCGCCGCCGCCCACCGCAAGCTCGACTACAACGTCGGCGGATACGAGTACGCGGGCGAGCTCATCGATGAGCACCGCATCGAAGCGATCGTCCGCGAGAACATGGGTCCGGAGTTGGCGAACACGATGATCACCGAAGCCGAATGGGACACCTTCGTCCACCAATACCGCCGAGCCGAGCAGCTCGGCCTCGACGCAGCCCCCACCCTCGCCGCCGCCCGCTCGGAGCGAGAACTCGCCAGCGCCGACTCCGTCTCCGCCGTAATGCACTGGCGACTCGAAAAGCGCATCGAGAACGGTGCAGAAGAGATGCATGCGTGGGCGCAGAGCATCGAACCGACGCTGCGCAACCAGTTCGGTGAGCACGCCGAGACGATCCTCGGCGACGACGGGGCGTGGCCCGACCTCGCCGCCCATCTACGCAATGCCGAACGCGCCGGCAAAGACCCCCACGCAGCGATCGTGGAACTGCGGCGTGGTGTCACCGACCCCGACCCGAGTGCAGCGGATCTACTCGACGACGCCGAACGACGCTGGCCCCTCGGCCGAGAAGCACGCGACCACAGTGCCCCGAGCTGGGTCCTGCCACCGATGCAGGACCGCGAGGGAATCGACCCCGAGCTCGTCGCCTGGAGCAGCCGCCGATACACCGAGATCGCCGAACGCACCCGCGAACTCGGACAGCACGCCATCGACGAACAGCCCGCATGGACCCGCCACCTCGGCGAGGTTCCCGACTCCGGCGGTGCCCGACTGCGCTGGCAGATCACCGCCGGCCAAGTCGGGGCCTACCGAGAACAATTCGGCATCGACACCGACCGCACCCTCATCGGAGACCGACCCGAACACGGCGAAGCGGCCCGAGCATGGGATCAGGTCAACGCCCGCATCAAAACAGTCACCGCGCCCGCACCGGTGCCCGAACACGCAGGCACCGGACAGCAGTCGGCACCGGCCCCGCAACCCGCGACGCCCGATCCGATCGTCGACACGGACCGGACGCGACGAGAAGCCTCAGAGCAACGCGCCGCCGAACAACGCCGTCTCGCCGAGCAACGTAAAGCCGAACGTCGCGAACAACTGCGCCAGCAACAGGCCCGACGATCCGGGCCGACCCGCGGACCACGCATCTGAGACCGGCCACACGCACCTTCCGCCGCCATTAGCGGTACCGAGCCAGAAGCATCACCACGCCCGCAGCACGTCCTAGCTAGTGGGCGCGGCCGTTCCGAATCTCCATCGCCACATGCTGCGCGACAGCCTCGCTGACATCGCGTCCGCTGACCGGCACCGGGGCAACCTGACCGGTGAACTCGTCGTGGACATCGCGCGCGGTCATTGACCAGCGCGCCCGCATAACGGTTTGAGCCTCTTCCACGGGCACCATCAGCACCAACTCGAGGTCGTCGGTCTCAACCGTCTTCATCGGCCGCAGATGTCCAACATCGACTACGAGGTCGAGGCCGCCATCCGTGCGCTGCTCGACTCGAATCCACCCGTCGATCGCGGGGTTCGCGGGCGCGGGGTAGAACGGCTCCAACATCCTGGGAATAATCAATGGCTCCGGCCCCCACTTACGCGGCTGCATGGGAAGCAGGTCTGTAGCAATTTCGTCGTCGTGGTCGACTACGTCGAATGGTGGATCGAGGTGAATGACGACTTCCACGTCGTCAAGCGACCGCTTCGTCTTGTTGATCACCCGCACAGAGAATCCCGGCGCCGTGGTCACGACCGCGCCGCGTACATCGTCCACGGCTGCTATCGACGCTGCCTCGTAGTTGTCGACCTCAGCTTGAAATTCGTTCCGACTCCTCGAGTCGTTTCGGCCGGCCAACCCGGACATCGCCAAACTCGACAGTGCGCCGGACGCGAAGCCAATTCCGGTCCCGCCGGTCGTGGTGGACGTCGGTGGGCTCGGGCAGGAGGACCGCAAATCACTGACCGCATCGTGAATGTGCGCGATAGCGGCTGAGGGGTCGAAGCCCACTGCCCAGACCGACCCCAGGATCTGTACGTCGACTTCGACAGCAGGCTGCGCGTGACGGGGAGAATGTTCGGAACGGTCTGATCTATCTACGACCGGGGGCCGAGTCCAGACCGGCCAACGGCCCTGAGGTGACAGCGATGCTCAACCGGGTTCGTCACGCGCAGCCTGCTGTCGAAGTCGACGTACAGATCCTGGGGTCGGTCTGGGCAGTGGGCTTCGACCCCTCAGCCGCTATCGCGCACATTCACGAT
>NZ_NOZF01000115.1:0-16912 GCF_002258565.1 Rhodococcus sp. 05-2254-6 | reverse complement strand
TGCTGTGCGGAGCGCAGCGGAGCTCAAATCCGGAGACCGCCGGAGGTGGTCCCAGGGCAGCGCGCGCCTCGACGCAGACTGAGCCAACCGGGCGCGACCACCTCACAGCCATCAACAGCCTGGGGTGATTGCGCGGGAGCGACGGAAAGCAACCAGGCTCGATGTCGCGGTAGCACTTCTATCCTGCGGACATGCGGTCACGCTCGGTGGCTAGCGTGTCATCAAACTTGGATTGCCCGTCCTCGTGGCCATCGACGATCCCTGCGGTGATTTCTTCCCACTTCCGATATCGGCGCATCGCGGTCGATGCAACGGAGCCGTCCGTTTCTCTACCGATTCGTGCCCACGACCATTCGCGGTGGGCGTGTCGGAGCCGCGCTGTCTCCGCAACTTCGGGCGTGAGGCCGTCTGGATGTCGCCGGTGGGAATCCGCCGCGTCGCCCTGTTCACCCCACGAGCCGTCTTCACCCTCTGGATCATCCATGCTCAAGCTTTGGTCTTTGTGGCTGAGCTCGGTATTCGTACGATCCGGTTCTTCTGTTGCAGCACTGGGAGCGAATTCCACTCTGACGGCTCCGCGGGGCGCACGAAGTATGACGGCCAGCACTTCGGTCATCGCGAGGAGCGCAATAGGTGCAATGGTGGCAATACCCGCCGAGACAACGGCCGGAAGCAAGGTCTCACTCAACACTGCGTGGTACGAGTTACCCGCAATCGACGCCGATGCGGCAACACGCAAGATCGTGACGACCAAGCGACGGCCTTTGATCGTGCGGTTGTCCGTGTGATTCGACAGCGCTATGGCTGTCACTGTTGTCGAGACGATTGCACCGTCCAACACCACTGGAATCACCCACGCTTCGCCGGGACCTATCCCAGCCATCACCGCGAGATCACGCAACACAGCGAAACTGAGCCAGAAGGACGCCCCGGCAATGCCTACTGTCAGCGCAACGGCCGTCGAAAGGGCCCACTGCAAAATCGCTGGATGAAGCTCAACAACGTCTGACGGCTTCGCTGTCAACGGGGTAGCTGTGGAGTGCGATCGGCTCATCGGATTCTCGGTCCTCGTGCGAGAGGGCCCGTTCGTTGCGGAAACGGCACACCGTCGTTGAATCTGTTGCGCAACAACTCCAAGTAGTCTTCGATGGCCGCATTGACGAGATCCGACGGGCCCCGCGGCGCGCCGGGCGTTGCGGACAACGCTTCGGCTGCGTTGAGAAGATCGTCGACGGTGGACTGGTACAGGTAGTACGAACGCTTCTGTTTTGCGTTGTCCGGTGACGGTTGCGCACCGGTCTCGGCCGACGAAACAGAGTCGTGGGGCTGCCGC
The DNA here is from genome assembly GCF_002258565.1 of Rhodococcus sp. 05-2254-6. Classification (NCBI taxonomy): domain Bacteria; kingdom Bacillati; phylum Actinomycetota; class Actinomycetes; order Mycobacteriales; family Nocardiaceae; genus Rhodococcus; species Rhodococcus sp. 05-2254-6. Next base: position 15,579 of record NZ_NOZF01000115.1, on the reverse strand, counting down.
GAGTTCTCCGGCGGATCGACCGGGCTCGATCCGGCGAGTGCGCTCTTCATGCGTTCGGGCCGGGCCATCACAGGTGTCCCTTCGTGAGCAGCGCAAGAGTGTCGCGATAGATCGTCGACAGGCTGCGAGATTGCGTTGTCCCCCAGTCGACCAGGCTGGTTTGGGCCTCCATCGAGTCTTTGATGACAACCCGCTTGGGAACGGCGTCACCGAGGATGTTGATGCTCGCGGCGATCTCGATCAATTGTTCTCGACCGCTGATCGTCGCGATCTCGTGAAGGTTGACGATCGCACCGAGCATGGCGAGGTCCGGGTTGTAGCTGCGCTTGACTGCATCGATGGTGCGCAGCAATCGCGCGAGTCCATTGGCTGAGAACAGCGCGGACTGAGTCACGACGACGGCGGCACGCGCTGCAACAAGGGCGTTGATAGTCAGCAGATCGAGGCTAGGTGGGCAATCGATGAGGATCACGTCGTACACGCCTCGTACGGCGTCGATTGCGTCGCGAAGCCGCCGTTCTCGGCCGGCACCGGCAACGACCAATTGATCGCGGACATAGGCCAGGGACTCGTTTCCCGGCGACGTGGGTACCAGGTCTACGCCAGGCCAGATGGTGGGGACGACAGCATCGGCGATGGTCGCGTTCGACGACTCGGCAAGTACGTCGGCAACACCGACATCGTCGCTCTCTAGCTCGGTTCTGGTCAGGACAGTGCTGGCGTTGCCTTGCGGATCCACGTCGATAACGAGTGCTCGCTTCCCCGCTTGGGCAACGGCGTAGGCGAGGTGAAAGACGGTGGTGGTCTTGCCCACTCCGCCCTTCTGATTGCAGAACGCAAAGATGTCAGCGGGCATGGTGGGTCTCACTTTCCATGGATGAATGGGACGAACTGGCGGTACAGCGGGAATGGGATGTCATGCACGCCTTGGAACCGAAGGATGAGTCGCACCCTGTAGAAGGGTTGGATGTATTGCAGGTACGGGGCTCGAGGCGTGATTCGCGTGCCATAGGCGAAAGGCGCGCCATAGGGGCATGAGAAGCATTTACTTCCAACACATCCCAAGCGCGACTCGCATCCTCTGTGGGTAATGGAGGTGTAACCACCGCAGGATGTATAACGCCCGTCGCCGGCAAGTCATCTGAGGCACTCTTTGCGGGTAATTCAGGTACGGCAGTCGCGGAGAATTCCGCCGCCGCACCGCTAGCGGGATCGGCCTGCACCGGCGAACTTCTGTGCTGGCGTCCGAGCAGCCAAATGTGTTGCTCTGGTCTGATCTTCGGGGAATCGACGTGCACAACGGACGAGAGCAAGAGAGCGGCACGGACTGAACGATCGAGGTCCGAAAGATGGTTAGCCATGAAAGGCAACTCGTTGGTGTCAGCATTGCAGATGGGTCGAGAGCTCAACTGGTACCTCCATAGTGGTGACGGATGAAAGACAAGGGACTTCGTTCATTTCCTCCGGACCCCCCATGGCCCCTGAGCCAATTTCCGCACCCACGTTGTCCGCTCCACGCCCGATAGCCCCGCGCCTCGGTGGGCGCGCGGCTAATCGGTATCGCCACCCGCTCGATGATCAGTCGAGCTGGTGGTGCCTCGGGGCCGGTCTCCGAGGATTTACAAAGGGTGCACAGGCCGGCGGCAGGCTGGTGTTACGTCGGGCTCTGCCAGAAAACGACGCTGCGACAGCGACTGCGGGCGGACTTCAACGGCACACGGCACCCACGCAGGAGTGCGGCGCGACGCAGACAATCGCGTAAACAGTGTGTACACAGATGGATTCACCGAGACTTGGGTAAATCCAGCCTCCACTCATCCGCGCTTCAAGTCGACAACATCTCGAAGCAGAACGAGGTCATGAGTGCGGCAAAACGCCTTGTGAGGCGCATCAGGACCGATTAGTATCCGTGGGTGAAGCTCCTTCCTGCAAGGTGGGGATTTCGAGGACGCCCTCGGCACCGGTGCTCGTAACACCGGAACTCGCCGGGGGCGTCTCTAGTTCGTAGGGGTCTGCGGTGAGAGGCATGTCAGGCAACGCCCGAGCTGACGCGTGCCGCCTCCTCCAGTCCGACGATGTATTCGTCAATGGCCGTGTCGGGAATCAGTCGGCGCTTACCGACCTTGACGCTGCGAATCTCACCGGCCGCAAGCTTGTTGAACAGGTTGGAGCGTCCGAGACCCGTCCGAGCCATCGCTTCCTGGACCGAATACAACCGTCGAGACATGGTGTTTCCTCTCCGCATATTGTGTAATTTCACCACAATCGCGCACTCGATCGAGCACCGTCCATGTGGTTCCACCACAAGGTAGCAATTCAGTAGCATTGCCACAACACATACGGAGAATCGGCTAGACTGCGTGCTTATGACACAGTTTTGGGCTGAACAGCTAGTGGCCCGCGTCGCCGGTGAAGTTCGGCGGCTCCGAGGTAAGGAGCACTCGGGACTGTCAGCGGCGAGACTTGCAGATCGCACCGTAGAGATCGGTTATGGGATCTCGCGGTCGGTGGTCGCCGATCTGGAGACAGGGCGCAAGAAGAGCATCGACGTACCGGAGCTTCTGGTTCTCGCCGCAGCCCTCGGTGTTTCGCCGGCCCAACTGGTTTTTCCTGATCTCCCCAGAGGCAAAGTCGAGGTACTCCCAGGGCTCGAACAGGAGTCCCACGATGCACTGCAATGGTTCAGCGGTGAAGCGGGGTTGATGAAGCCTTCGACCGACTGGTCGGAACGTGGGGACGAAGAGCCCATGGACGTGTGGGTCCGCGAGCAGTTCGATCCCAAGAACGATCGGGTGGGCATTGCGCGCGAGTGGCTAAAGGCGTTGCAGGCGATGCGGCGCGCACGCGTTCAGATGCGCAACGGCCTCTCCAAACAAGACTCGGTGGAGCACGTCGAGGCGATGAAGTTTATGTATGAGGACGCGAGACGACGCTCCGAGGAACTGTTTCGTCAGATGACCGAGCTCGACATGAACGTCGGTGATGAGGTGTCCGATGGCTAGGCAACAACTACCCCCACAGATCCGCAAAATTTCCGTGCGGGACCGAAAATCCGGCCGACAACTCACACGCTACGAAGTCACGGTAGACACCGGAAGCAAGACGACCGTGAAGGTGAACGCAGCCGGCGTACCACAAACGGTGACCCGCCGGACGCAGAGTCGCCGTCGATACTCGACCGAGCAAGCAGCCCGAAGCGCACTTGCGGAGACGCTCAACTCGGTGAATAACGGCCTCTACGTTCACACCTCACAGTTGACAGTCGAGATGGCCGTCAACTATTGGCTCGAGTCTAAACACTCTCTGAAGCCGTCCTCCCTGCATGGCCACCGAACAAATTTGCAGCCTGTGATCTCCGAGCTCGGGCATATTCCGGTTCAGAAGCTCACGAAGCCCAACGTCGAGTCCTTGGTGAGAAACCTCCGCAACGGAGGACTTCCGACAAAGCAGGGACGACCTCGGAAACCATGGTCGGCGAGGACCGTGAACTACATGCTGGGACTGATCACTGCGATCCTGCAAGATCAGATGAAGCAGGGAAATGTAATTCGGAACGTCGGTGCCATGGTCGATCGGCTTCCCGCCGAGGCTACCGAGATGCAGACACTCTCCAAAATAGAAGTCGACAAGTTGCTCGCGCACGTGGCTCGCGAGCCGATGCAACATGCCTGGCAGCTGGCGATGCACGGGATGCGGCGAGGCGAAATCGCCGGCCTCCGATGGGAGGACGTCGACCTAGACAAAGCAAAACTAAAAGTCGCTAACACCCGCATCGCGGTTGGCAGCGACATCATCGAGGGTCCACCGAAGACCAAGAAGTCTCGACGAACGCTTCCGATCTCGAAGCCACTCGAGGCAGCGCTCCGGGCGGCGAGAGCGCAGCAGGCCAGGGACAAGCTGAGCCTCGGCGAGCACTACCAGGAATCTGAATATGTAGTCCGGTTGCCCAGCGGGCAGGCCGTGCACCCGAATCTTCTGACCTTTCGGTGGAAGAAGATTCTTGAGTCCGCCCAGCTCAGGCATGTGCGTTTGCACGACGCTCGACATACCTGCGCGACGCTCATGCATCTCCAGGGGATCCCGATCGCAGTAATTGCTGCGTGGCTTGGCCACGCCTCAGCGGCGTTCACCCTAAGTGTGTACACGCACTCGCAGGAAGACGCACTGCTTGACGCAGCGAGCAGCTTTACATGACCGAACTTCAACACAAGCGATCCACCTTGCCTGACGCGGGCAGCGCGTCAGACTTCGCCCCCGCGAAGCAAAGGATATGCTAAGCGCACGGATCGAGATAGAGAGGCGAGGAAAATTCTTACCCAGGCAGCGGTCGGACACAAGGCCAAATCGATTGTGTCTCCGGCGACGATCAGAAGGGTAATGAAGGGGGACGCCCCACTCGCCGTCGACCGAGCGCTGCATGCCCTAGCCAAGGACGGCCTCATCAAGGTCAACTCGACACGATCAGTCGCAATAGATGCCGTCCACGACTATCTTAAGTCTACCTACCAGCTTGAGCATGTTTACAAATCAGCAATAGCGCACAAACGCTTCCTGGCAAGGCATAACCCATCAACTGCATCTATACTAACCGAATTCTCGGTTGGTTCATCATGCATCGATTCAGTCATCGTCAACGGGCACGCCACGGGCTACGAAATCAAGACAGAGTTCGATACTCCAACGAAATTAATCAAACAGATCAACGATTACTATAAAGCATTTCGCCACGTCTACGTAGTGGTAAAAGACACCGATAGTCAACGTTACTGTGACGTACTTGCCGATACCAAAACAGGGCTTCTATCCCTCACCAAGCGCGGGCACCTCTCGGAAAGAAAGCCGGCCATAGAGTGCGTCGAGCATCTTAACATCGAAACAATGCTAAAATCCTTGAGGAAACCTGAGTATACGGCTCTGGTTGGAGAATGGCTTGGATACTGCCCAACTACCACGCCCGTGAATCACTTTCGCACATGTCTGGAAATCAGCAACGAGATCGAGGCTGTAGACTTTCAACGTCGTTTTGAAGATCAGTTGCGCAAGCGAATCCTCCGTCACCCTGGCAGTTTCGAACAGATGCCTTGCGACGCACTTAAGCACGTCTACCTACAGCTAAATCCGACCAAGATCGAATACGAAAGAATTGATTCCTGGCTGATGGGACGAATAAAGTGACATACTTTCCATATCTGCGGGGAAAGCAGTTCGAATTGCTCAGCGTAAAGGAGCTCGCAGAGCGCGGTGATCTAGTCAACGGCATACAACCCGTAATTGAGCCAGTCCGAACTCTCGATAACAGTGCTCTAGGACGGACCTTGGCTTCGTTCAATAAGCATGGCATTGCGTCGACACTCATCGTGAATCCTCTAGTTGGCGAACATGCATCAGCCGACGGAGTTGCAACCGTACTCAAATTCTTAGAAGATTCTGAAACGGGTGTAAGCGTTTCTGCACTCGGGGTCTTAGTGGACGCAACGGTAGATTTACGTGCGATCTTCGAACAGATTGGGCAACGCGAAGGTCCAACGTTACCAACCCATCTCTTTCACCGTGGCTACAACCCGGATCTTCCCCAACTGATCATAAATGGCGTTGCTCCCAATATATCAACGAATTTCGCAGAAAATAGAGAACTACAACGTCTCTACGATGTCGACCTTATGGACGACCCTGATATTTTCATACAGTGGCGCAAGATGACATTCATCCGCTGGAAGGATCATTTTACTAAATTACAACGAAATATCGACTACGTCGACCGGCCGGAGCAGCTTTTCTCCGCCGACGCTATTTATCTAGAGGAGGAGAATTGGGATGGATTGTCCGACTATCAGACGGTCGGACAGGGCTTTAACGAGGGTGGGCGTTTGCCTTGGGCAGTTGTCATTCATCTCACGTACCAGAAAAAGCCCGGTGGCCCCATTTTCATATCACATTTCTGCTCCGACTCGAACGATGACGCGTCGGACACCGCAGGAAAGTTTGGAGAGGCATTAGCAAAGCTAGTCAAATTTACTGTGACGAACAAACTTAGCAACCCGGCTATCGCAGCTTTCAGAACGCATCTTGAGAATGATTCTTTTCCTGGCCTAGGGACGGTCAAGAAATTGTCGGTGCAAAACCACATCTATGTAATGAAGACCGCGATGGGGATTCAGTGAAGGGATGCCGCAACTGCTTCAAGCCCCACGGTGGACCAGTCGCATTGACCACGGCCAGACCAGAACGTGGCGCTTGCGATTTTTGCTCTTCAGCTGAAAGCGACGGGTTTGTTTGGGAGTTAACCCAATGGTCCGACTCTTTCGCACAATTACTAGACAACTACAACGTCGACCCGAAAGGTGTCTCAATTGAGACCTGTTTGGTCGCTGACTGGGACTTTTTTAGGTTTACAGACCAGTCAACAATACGAAGGTTTCTAAGTGGAGTTTTTCCTGATGGACATAAGCTCATCGAAGGTGACGTAAGCGTCGGCCACCGACTCGGTTCTGAAGCGCACACACTTATCGAGGACTGGGACCGTCTAGTAAGCCATCTACGCACAAGGAACAGATTTTTTCCCCCGGCTGACACTCCGTACTCGAAGCTGAAACCGCTGGGCGAAATCATTGGCCAGAACTGGCGCACTGTCTCGCTCGGTACCAGCCTGTACAGGGGCCGACCCGTAACCAAGCCCGAGCCCCTGCCCATTGCCGAGATGGGAATGCCTCCGAGTCACCTCGCACGCGGCGGCCGTGGCAACCCGGCAGGAATTCCGCACCTTTACCTTGCCTTTGATATGGAAACTTGCGTCGCTGAATGTCGATCAGGCATGAATGAGTTTGTATCTATTGCTGAGTTCTCCGCTAGCCGCGATTTTCGAACTCTTGATCTCGAAACACTTGAGGCCATAAACCCGTTCGTTGCGGGAAGTGATGGCGACATCTCAAATTACTTACACGCGCGAGCTGTACTAAAACGACTCCGTACAGAAATATCAATCCCGGCTAGATCATCCGATTCGAATCTGGATTATATATCCACGCAATTTCTATGTGAATTTGTTAAAAGTCTAGGCCTTAGCGGTGTTATCTATCCAAGTACACTGAATCCTAAAGGCATCAATCTTGTTCTTTTCGACGAAACCCTTGTCGACTGCTCGTCTGCAGCACAGTGCTACCAGGTCACCCAAAACCATCTTAAAATCGAATCAGTCGTACCTTCGACAACCCGCCCAACTACAACCGACAACCCCAACGCTTTGACTTGACGGAACTAGACAAAAGTCACCGATAACAACGAACGGTTGGATCGCCCACGCCCGACTGCTTTACATATTTCACTTACCGCAGCATGCGCAGCTAGAACCAGTGGGCCCTGACGAGATTCTACTTGTATCGAAAGTTCTCCGTAAAGCCGCCCACTGTTTGGCGCGCCTCCTCCGATATATCGGTTGATTTAAGTAATAAAATTCGATTGCTCACCCGACGTTAGTGCTGCGAAACCATTCAAAACGGTCCCAACTCGACTACCGGACCTTCGTTTGGGGAAGTTACCACATACTCCACTTGTTGTTGGATATAAATGGTAGGTGCAATCGAAAATCCGGCACATAGTTTTTGTCGCTCGAACAGCGCAGCTCTCATCCCCAATCGGCTTTTCTGGGAGAAAGATTTGTTGCGCGAGTCGCCGTTGCGTTGCCCGGAATCCTGCGCTTCGATCACATCATAGATCGCACGGAAATCCTGAAGCACTGGCGGCGGGCTGTACGCAAGCCTCCTGTACGATTCGGCAATCTGACGATTAGCCATCATTGAACCGCCCGCATACGTTCTCTTTTGTTCCAACGATCGATTAGCGACCAAAGACTCCACAAAAGCTGAACGGTGCCAAGTATCGCTGAGATCACGAGAACCAAGTCCAAGGCGGACGAGGGGATGCCAACGACCGCAACCCCAGCTACGACGATCGGCACTACAAAGCCGGCGAACAGGAGCGCTTTCAGCCGTGGATTATAGCGCTGCGCTCTTAGTTCGAAGTTACGTGCAGTACCGTCGGCGGACAGAGCACGGTCCCCGTGTCTCTCGCCGCATCTGGTTGAACGCATCTTTGTTTGGATCCTGTGGCGTCAACGTCTGGTCCGTCCATCGCGAGCAGCGCAATCTTCCAGATCGCGTCGCTAGCCAAGTACGCAGCAAAGAACCCGTGAACGTTGCCCCCTGGTGCAGTTCGGCATGACTTATTTTGAGTTGTGACATTCTGTGACACCGAAGTGCGTGTTCGAACCATGATTGAAGCGCCGTAACGCTCTGACCTGGTGAAACAGAGTGCCCCCAGTCGGACTCGAACCGACACTGTGCGGATTTTAAGTCCGCTGCCTCTGCCAATTGGGCTATGGGGGCCACCGCTGGACTCTGGCTCCAGCGGTGACGATCATATCGGGCTGCTACTGCGCCGGGATGACCGGCGGCACGAAGTCGAAGGTCATGCCGAGGAGCCACACGAGCAGCAGGACCACCGGGAAGTGAAAGATGAACTGCAGGAACGTGAATCCGATCAGATCGCGTGCTCGCAGACCCAAAACCGCCAGCAGGGGCAGCATGAAGAACGGGTTGATCAAATTCGGCAGCGCCTCGGCCACGTTGTAGATCTGGACCGTCCAGCCGAGGTTCATCTGCACGTCCGTCGCCGACTGCATCACGTACGGCGCTTCGACGAGCCACTTGCCACCGCCCGAGGGAACGAAGAGTCCGAGCACGACGGTGTAGATCGCGATGACCACCGCGAAGCCTCCACCGGACCCGATTTCGGTGAAGAAGGTCGCCAGATGCTCGGAGATCGTGATGCCTCCCCGGCCCTCCGCCTCGGTGAGCATGGCCGCCATCGCCGCGTACAGCGGAAACTGCACCAGAATTCCGGCCGTCGCGGGGACTGCTTTACTCACTGCATCGAGGAATCGCCGCGGGGTTCCGTGCAGCACCAGCCCTAGCATCAGGAACACCAGGAGATACCCGTTGAGGCTGCTGACCACCGACAGCACCGGTAGCGTCAACAACTGAGAGACAAGCCATCCCAGGGTCATGGCTCCCGCGAACAAGGGCAGGATTCGGCTGTACTCGAGCCACTCACCCGGCCTCGAACGCGGAGCAGGCTCCGCGACGGTGTCGTCGAGATCGACCTCCATGTCTGCGGCAGTCTTGATCGCGGCACCCTTTGGAGCGGACACATGTGCGATGACGACCGTCAGCACGATGATGATCACGCACATCAGCAACGACTGCCACGTGAAGATGGTCTTACCGAAGTCGAGCACACCGGTGACCGAAAGCAACGTTGCCGGAAGCGAACTGGCCGTCGCCTGCAGCTGCGCAGCCGAGGACGACATTCCCAGCGCCCACACCGCCCCGAGTCCCATGAACGCAGCCGCGCCCAGCGCTCGGTAGTCCACGCGGAGATCGTCACGTCGCGCGATGGCACGGGCCAGCAGTCCTGCGAAAACCAGCGATAGCCCCCAGTTGAGGAACGACACCGAGCAGGACAGTAGAGCCACGAAACTGACTGCGCTACTGGAACTCTTGGGTACCTGCGCCAATCGGGTGATCAATCTGGCGACCGGCGGAGATGTGGCCACGACGTAGCCGGTGAGAACGACCATCGCCATCTGCAGGGTGAAGGCGGTCAGATCCCAGAAGCCGTTTCCGAACGCGTCGACGACGTTCTGCGGAGACGACCCGTTGGCGAAAGCAGCGACAGCCACGACCACCACGCCGACGAGAGCGAAGATGTAGGCGTCGGGAAACCACTTCTCGGTTCCCCTGGCGAGCATCTGCGCGACGCGCGCCAAACCTTTCTCGGCCGGCGCCTGATCGGCCGGAATCTGCTCGGCGGGTGACGTCATCGGTGGTCCTCACCTCGAAGGGAGCCGTGACGTGGGCCACAGCACATGTAAGGTTTCACCGAATCATGCAGTGATGCAACCTACATCACCGCAGACCGCATCTGCAGAATTGCAGATCAGATCTTGATGGACATCGCGATGCCGTCGAGGATGTCGTGCTCACTGACCGTCAACGAGCTCACAGCACCGCGTCGCTCGAACTCCTCGGCCAACACACTGCACACAATTGCGCCGCCGCCGATGACGTCGACCCGTCCGGGGTGCATGGGGCCCAACGCACTTCGCTGCGTATGCGTCATGCCGATCAGTCGCTCGCACACCTCGAACAACTCCGAGAATGGCACACGGGACAAATGCACCGCATCTGCGTCGTACTCGGGCAATTCCTTGGCGATGGCGGCAATGGTCGTCATCGTGCCGGCCACCCCCACCCAGCTCGACGCGTCGCCGATCGACACTTCCTCGAACGCCTCCGCCAACTTCTCGCGGGCGTATTCACGCGCGCCGTTGATCTCGTCCGCGGTGGGCGGGTCGGAATGCAGGAAACGCTCGGTCAGACGAACGCAGCCGATGTTGGCCGAGAACGCCGCCATCACTCCTTTGGCGTCGCCCAGTACGAGCTCGGTGGAACCGCCGCCCAGATCGACAACCAGGAAAGGTCCTGCAGCAGAGTCGAGTTCACCGACAGCACCGGCGAAGGACAACCGAGCCTCCTCGTCGCCGGTGATCACCTCGGCTTCGGCACCGGGGATGACTTTGCCGAGTACCTCGCGCACCATCGAGAAGAAATCCTCGCGATTGGACGCATCACGTGTGGCCGAGGTGGCGACCATGCGCACTGCGGTGGCCCCGGTCTTGCGAATGATCTCGGCGTATTCGACCAACGCCACCCGGGTGCGCTCGATGGCCTCGGGAACGAATGCTCCGGTGGCGTCGACTCCCTGGCCGAGTCGCACGATGCGCATCTCCCGAGCGACGTCGGCGAGGGATTTGCCGTTGTTGTCGGCGACGAGCAGGCGGATCGAGTTGGTGCCGCAATCTATTGCTGCAACCCTGGTCATGATTTCTCCGCACGTAGTTCTTCGATGGTCGGCCAGTCGGCCGGAATAGCTTTGCCGCGCAACGAATTCTCGGCGGCCAACGCAACCGACTCATCACCCAGCGGGTTGACGCCCGGGCCCTTGGCCAACGAGTGCGCGATCAGCACGTGGAGGCACTTGACCCGATCGGGCATGCCGCCACCGGTGAAATCGGTTCCGAGAGATTCGATCTCGTCACGCTCGGCCAGATAGGACTGATGGGCGCGCAGGTACGCCGCAGCCAATTCCGGGTCGGTACCGAGACGTTCGGTCATCTCGCGCATCACGCCGGCCGATTCCTGCCGACTCGCCTCGGCCGTCAGCCGCGGGTCCGTCAAGTAGAACAGGGTGGGAAAAGGCGTGCCGTCGGGCAGCTTCGGGGCGGTTTTCACCACACCAGGCCTGCCGTCCGGAGATCGGTACGCGATCTCGAGTACGCCACGCGGTTCACGTCCGAGCTGCGATGCGACCGCATCGAGATCTTCCTGCGAGACTGCCGAGGAATTCACCCGACCGGTCCTCCTTCTGGTTCTGGCACCGGCGGCACGGCCGGCGCGGGTTCTGGCTGTACGAGAGGCATCGGTGCGGACGTCGGCTCCGGGGGCTCGTCCGATCCCTGTGGCTGGACCGCGGTGTTCCACAATTCCGTGTACCACGGTCCCGTCGGAGTGTTGTCCACTGCGAGGTCCTCGGAGCTCGGCGAGTAGTCGCCGGGCAGCTGCACCTGATAGGGCGTCTCTCCCGGCATGACGAAACGCAGACGTTCGCGAGCGTCGGCCGCAATGCGGGACGGCTCGTCGAGTTGAGACTTCTGAACCTGCAGGCGGCTCACGTCGTCTTGCAGCGCCTGCCGTTCGGCCAACACGGATTCGAGCTCACTGCGTTGCGAAAAGTAGGTACGCAGCGGTACTGCCAGCGTCAGTGCCAGCGCACACACCACGACACCGAGAATGACGGCTCGTCCGGTGGACAGTCCGAAGAACGTCCGCTCGGGCATCTTGGGCCGGCGAACACCGACGCGTCGGGGCGCGGCCTTGCCGCCGACCACCGCGTCGCGCACCTGCTCGGAGGGTTCCGGCGGGGTGGCCTGCCGGCCGGAGGCGTTCGCGTCACGCGAGACGCCCCCGGCCTTGGACCGACTCGAAGAGGAGGAACGGCCACGGGGTCGGGGATCACGTCCACCTGGACTGGTCCCGGACCTGCCGCGCCGTGCCATCATTCACTCTCCACTTCGTGTCATACGAGCCTGTTCGCTATCCCTCGTAATTGAACCGGGGGAAAGACAACTCGCCGGCGTAACGCGCCGCGTCGCCCAGAGCTTCTTCGATACGCAGCAACTGGTTGTACTTGGCCACGCGCTCGCTTCGAGCCGGAGCACCGGTCTTGATCTGGCCGCTGCCGACGGCAACTGCCAGGTCAGCGATGGTGGTGTCCTCGGTCTCGCCGGAGCGGTGGCTCATCATCGTCTTGTAGCCGTTGCGGTGCGCGAGATCGACTGCGTCGAGGGTCTCGGTGAGCGTGCCGATCTGGTTGACCTTGACCAGCAGAGCGTTGGCCGCACCCTTGACGATGCCGTCTTCGAGACGCTCGGGGTTGGTGACGAAGAGATCGTCGCCGACGATCTGCACCTTGTCGCCGATGGCCTCGGTGAGCGCAACCCAGCCGTCCCAGTCGTTCTCGTCGAGCGGATCCTCGATGGAAACGAGCGGGTACGCGTCGACGAGCTCGCCGTAGAATGCCGACATCTCCTCGGCGGACTTGGTCTCACGCTCGAAGGCGTAGCCGGTGCCTGCGGTGTAGAACTCGGTGGCCGCCACGTCGAGAGCGAGCGCAACGTCCTGACCGGGCTTGAGGCCGGTCTTGCCGATGGCCTCGAGGATGAGATCGAGGGCAGCCTTGGTGCCTGCGAGGTCGGGAGCGAAGCCGCCCTCGTCGCCGAGGCCGGTGCCCAGGCCCTTGGCCTTGAGCACGGACTTGAGTGCGTGGTAGACCTCCGCACCCCAGCGCAGCGACTCCTTGAAGGTCGGCGCGCCGATGGGGGCGATCATGAACTCCTGCACGTCGACGCCACTGTCGGCGTGCGCGCCACCGTTGATGATGTTCATCATCGGAACGGGGAGGATGTGCGCGTTGGGGCCACCGAGGTAACGGAAGAGTTCGAGTCCGGTGGACTCGGCAGCGGACTTCGCGACCGCGAGCGAAACACCGAGCAGGGCGTTCGCGCCGAGGCGAGACTTGTCGGGCGTGCCGTCCAGGTCCAACAGAGCCTGGTCGACGGTGCGCTGCTCGATGGCGTCCAGGCCGATGACCGCGGGAGCGATCTCGTCCAGCACTGCATTGACGGCCTTCTCGACACCCTTGCCGCCGTAGCGGTCTCCGCCGTCACGAAGCTCGACGGCCTCGTGCTCACCGGTGGATGCACCGGAGGGAACGGCGGCGCGACTCAGCGTCCCGTCGTCCAATGCGACCTCGACCTCGATCGTGGGGTTGCCACGAGAATCGAGGATTTCGCGCGCTCCGACCTGCTCAATGATGGCCACGAATGCTTCTCCTATAAACGGGTACCGACGGACTGTGCCGGGTGCAAGACTAACCGCTCCCCTGTGATGTCCGCGATGCATGGAGGTCCTACGGCCTGGTGCCCACCGAGTACGCGGCCGCACGATCGCGCACATCCCGCAGATACTGACCCGACAGGTTGTAGGCCATCAACGCCGTCTCCCAGCCCTGCGCGGTCCGCAGATCACCGCCACGCGCACATAGGTATCGAGCCGCGGTCAGCGCAGCGTCGTCGATGTTGTCGGGATCGGCGACGCCATCGCCGTTGGCGTCGACACCCCACTTCTTCCACGTCTCGGGAATGAACTGCATGGGGCCCATGGCGCGGTCGAACTCGGTGTCACCGTCCATGACGCCGCCGTCGGTGTCCGGAATCTCGGCGACGCCCGGTCCGCCGTCGAGAGGAATGCCGCGAATCGGCGGTGCGACGAGGCCGTCGGGCGCGACCGACGAACCCTGGTACGTGCCGTGCCGACTTTCGATGTAGCCGATTCCGGCCAGCGTCGTCCACGCGATTCCGCAATCGGCATCCGTCTCGGTCATGATCGCGGCCGCGTGCCCGTACGACGCCAACGCGGTCACCGAAATGCCCAACGCTTCGGTCTGCGGTTCGGCCCAGGCGAGCAACAGATCGGCCGTCCGCCCGGGCGCGTTGAAATCGATGGCCGGCACTTCGGTGCCGGGGCCGGGCGGGATGCCCTCGGGAATCTCTCGCTCGGGTTCACCGGTGCCGCACGCCGTCAACGCGAGAAGGACCGACGCTGTGGCGAGCACGCAGATACGGGAGATCACCACTCCATCCTGCACACGCAAGGTAATAGAAAGCTAAAGACGGAGATAACCCCTGGTCAACGCGCATTCGGGCCGGGTTGCAGGGTGTATGTTCTGGTCAGCCCTCACGCATGAGGGTCGCCTACCCTTTGCGAGGGAAGGCGTACCAATGTTCGACGCACCGCAGGAGCCTGATTCATGCCAGTTCTCGCCGCCGCAGGCTCAGCGCCGTCGATTGCAACCCAGATGTTCGGCAGTGGCTTGATCGGACTGCGCGAAGGGCTCGAGACCGGCATCGTCGTGATGATCCTCGTCGCGTTCCTCGTCAAAGCCGATCGCCGCGACGCGCTCAAGTGGGTGTGGCTGGGAGTAGGCCTGGCCGTCGCCATGGTCGCCGCCATCTTCTTCGTGATCCATTACGGCACGTCCACCGTCACCGGGTTGACCGCCGAGATCATCGCCGGAGCGGCGTCTCTCGTGGCTGTGGTGATCGTGACGGCGATGGTGCTGTGGATGCGCACTGCCGCGAAGAACATCTCCGGAGAACTGCGGGCGAACATGGAGAAAGCGCTGACCGTCGGGCCCGCTGCAGTGCTGACGCTGGCGTTCTTCGCCGTCGGCCGTGAGGGCGTAGAAACCGCGTTGCTCATGGTCGGCTACGCCGAGAACACCAACGGCAGCCTGTGGCCACTGCTGGGACTGCTACTCGGAATCGTCGTCGCCGCTGTCCTGACGGTATTCCTCTACTTCGGTGCCGTGCGCGTCAACTTCGCGGTGTTCTTCGAGTACACCGGCATCTTCCTGATCGTCGTCGCCGCCGGAATCCTCGCCTACGGCATCCGCGCGCTGCAGATCGGTGGAGTCCTGCCCGGCGGCAGCACCGTCGCCTTCGACATCACCGCACACTTCGACGCCTCGAGCTGGTACGGCACCGTGCTCGCCGGCATCTTCAACTTCCGGCCCGAACCCACTGTGTTCCAAGCGATCGCGTGGGTGCTCTACATCGTGATCGTCCTCTACCTCTTCCTCCGCCCGGTCCGCGTTCCCGCGACACCCGAGCCAGCACTGCAATCCTCCTGAAAGGCACCACCACCATGCGTCGTACCACCTACGCTCTGGCCGCCGTCGCGGTTCTGCCGATGGCTCTGGCCGGCTGCACCGAGAAGTCCTCCACCGAGGCCGCGTCGGGCGATATCGCCGTAGACGTAGAACTCGGTGACCTTGCTGCCGTTGTTGGTGATCTGGAACGTCGAGTTCCCGGTGGTGCCCTCGGAAGCACCGACGTCGCAGGAG
>NZ_NOZF01000109.1:0-17263 GCF_002258565.1 Rhodococcus sp. 05-2254-6 | reverse complement strand
CCGTGGCGGCACAGGTGGCGTCGGGGGCGCGAGCGGCTCGCGGTTACGCCCTCGGCGTGCTGGCCGTGGTGTTCGCAGCGCGTGCGATCGGCGACGCAGGCTCGGGCACCCTCTCGTGGTTCTCGCCGATCGGCTGGTCGGCGCAGGTACGGCCGTTCGCCGACGAGCGGTGGTGGCCGATGATGCTGTCACTGACGACCGCCACAGCATTCTGCGTCGCCGATCGCACGCGCTGCGAACACCACGGCCAGCACGCCGAGGGCGTAACCGCGAGCCGCTCGCGCCCCCGACGCCACCTGTGCCGCCACGGCCGCACAACCGACGAAGACGAGTCCGACCACGGCGACCGACGCCCCGTATGCGACGCTCCCGGCTAGCGGGAGCCCGAATCCCCACAGCGAGATCGACGACAACGCGCCCGTCGCCGCCACCCCGCCGCCCGCCGCCAGCATCGCTGCCGCCAGACCCGCGTGCCGTCCCACGGCCGTCGACCCGATCAGCTCGGTCCGACCCGCATCCTCCTCACCGCGGGTGTGCCGAACCACGGTGAGGATCGCCGCCAGCGGAACCAGTGCCAACACCAGCCCCGAGCGCCACGCCACCAGGGCACCGAGATCGCTGCCGAAGATCGGGCCGACGAGTGCCGCCTGTGCCGGTGCCGACAGCGTGCCGAGATAGAAGGCCTGACGGTCCGCCGCCGTCGGATACAGACCCTCGAAGCTGACCGCGTAGAGCAAGGGCAGCGCGCCGAGCAGAACGATCCACACCGGTGCCACCACACGATCGCGGCGCAGATACAACCGCAGCAACGCCCCCGTCCCGGTCAGGGCATTCATGCGTAGTACCTCAGGAACAGTTCCTCGAGCGTCGGAGCGGAACTGGCCAAGCTCCGCACTCCCGCGTCGGCCAGAACGTGCATCGTCGCCGCGAGGGCGTCGTTCTCGACGGTGCAGGTGACGGAGGAACGGTCCACGCTCACCGCGCTCACTCCGGGCAGTGCCGCCAGACCGTCGGGCACTCGGTCGAGCACCGCGGTGATCGTGGTGCGGGTCAGGTGCCGCATCGAGGCCAGAGTCCCGGTATCGACCGTCCGCCCCTCTCTGACGATGGTCACCGAACTGCACAGCGCATCCACCTCGGACAGGATGTGCGAAGACAACAGCACCGTGACTCCGCGTCGGGCAGCATCTTTCACGCATTCGCCGAAGTGCTGTTCCATCAGCGGATCGAGTCCCGATGTGGGTTCGTCGAGGATCAGCAACTCGACGTCGGAAGCCAGGGCCGAAATCAGCGCGACCTTCTGCCGATTGCCCTTGGAGTAGGTGCGGGTGCGCTTGCCCGGGTCGAGGGAGAACCGTTCGAGCAATTCGGCGCGGCGGGCGGGGTCGAGACCGCCGCGCATTCGGCCGAGCAGATCGATCACCTCACCGCCGGTGAGCGACGGCCACAGGGTCACGTCGCCGGGAACGTAGGCCAGACGTCGATGCAGCGCCACCGTGTCGGCCCACGGATCGCCGCCGAGCAAGCGCACCTGTCCCGACGTCGGGCGGACGAGACCGAGCAGAACCCGAATGGTCGTGGATTTGCCTGCCCCGTTGGGGCCCAGGAATCCGTGCACCTCACCAGTCGGTACGTGCAGGTCCAGTCCGTCGAGCGCCCGGACCGAACCGAACGTCTTCACCAGGCCGTCCACGGAAATTGCTTCGGTCATGACGTGGCCTCCAGATAGGTGTCCAAAGCCTGGGAGTCGGTGAACAATCCGTCGGTGTAGAGCTCGAGTGCAGGAAGCATGATCTCGTCACCGAGCGCGCTCAGGGCCTCGCGGAAATCGACGTCGGGGCCGGCCATCTGCACGTACAACAGCAGTCCGCCGACGTTCTGCCGCGTCAGGAATCGGGCGCGTGCCGCAGAGTCTCGACTGGGTGTGAAACGGCCGTCGCGAACACCGTCGTCGATGTAGCGGACGGCGTCGTCGACCATGTGCTCGAACAACTCTCGCGCCAATGTGCCGCCTGCGGAGAAGCTCCGCACGATGTAGGCGACGAGCGGGGCGTACTCGTCGATTCGGGCGAGCTGTTCCATCATTCCGGCGGGGGCGGACGACGCGGCCTTCGACTCCCGGATCACCCGCAGGACGTGCTCGTCGCACGCAGTACGCAGGCCGTCCTTGGACCCGAAGTGGTGATTGAGCAGCCCCGGAGAGACACCTGCCGCGGTGGCGATGGACCGCACGCCCGCGGTGAAACCCTGCGAGCCGAAAACGCCGATCGCGGTGTCGCGGATTCGAGCCTTGGTGGTGAGATCCTCCGATGCTGTACGCATGTACAGCATACTAAACATCCGTTCAATCAGACGCAAGAGTGTAAAGATGGACGGATGACTTCAGTAGTGAACTCGGGCATCGATCTCAGCTACCAGGACGAGAACACACGCGCGCAGGACGACCTGTTCGTGCACGTCAACGGCAAATGGCTCGAGGAGTACGCCATCCCGGCCGACCGCGCCGTCGACGGCGCATTCCGCACCTT
Organism: Rhodococcus sp. 05-2254-6; assembly: GCF_002258565.1. NCBI lineage: Bacteria > Bacillati > Actinomycetota > Actinomycetes > Mycobacteriales > Nocardiaceae > Rhodococcus > Rhodococcus sp. 05-2254-6. The sequence continues at coordinate 14,735 of NZ_NOZF01000109.1, read as the reverse complement.
GTACGACCGTGCCGAGGTCGACGTCCAGACCATCATCGAAGAGTCCGCCGACGCGAACCCGCCAGCGGGCAGCGATGCGCAGAAGATCGGCGACCTGTTCTCGAGCTTCATGGATGCCGACCGCGCGGAGCAGCTCGGCGTGACTCCCATCGCCGACGAGCTCACCGCCATCTCCGACGCCACCGACCTCGTCACCCTCGCAGGCGTTCTCGGCTCCCTGCAGCGCACGGGCGTGGGCGGCGCCATCGGCCATTACGTCGACACCGACGCCAAGCAGTCCGATCGCTACCTCGTGCACTTCAGCCAGTCCGGAATCGGTCTGCCCGACGAGTCGTACTACCGCCAGGACGAGTACGCCGAGATCCGCTCGAGCTACATCGCGCACATCTCGAAGATGTTCGCGCTCAGCGGCATCGAGTACGACGCGCAGACGGTGTTCGACCTCGAGCAGAAGATCGCCGCCGGTCACTGGGATGTGGTCGCCAGGCGTGATGCCGAGAAGAGCTACAACCTCGTCGATTTCGACACGCTGGTCAAGAGCGGTGCCGGGTTCAATTGGGCTGCATGGATTTCCGGGCTCGGCGCAACCACCGAGCAGTTCGCCGAGATCGTGGTTCGGCAGCCTCCGTTCCTCAGCACTTTCGTCTCGCTGTGGAATTCCGAGGACATCGAAGCGTGGAAGGCGTGGCTGGCGTGGCGCGTCGTGCATTCACGGGCACCGTTTCTGACGAGCGCGATCGTCGACGAGAACTTCGCGTTCTACGGAACGACGCTGACCGGAACGGAGGAGAACCGCGAGCGCTGGAAGCGCGGCGTCTCCCTGGTGCAGGACGTGCTCGGTGAGGCCGTCGGAAAGCTGTACGTCGAACGCCACTTCCCGGCCGACTCCAAGGCTCGAATGAAGGTGCTGGTCGACAATCTCACCGAGGCGTACCGCCGCAACATCTCCGAGCTCGAATGGATGAGCCCGGAGACTCGACAGAAGGCGTTGGACAAGCTGGGCAAGTTCACCCCCAAGATCGGCTACCCCGATCGGTGGCGTGACTACTCGGGCGTCGAGATCAGCGCCGACGACCTGCTCGGTAACTACCGCCGCGGCTACACCGCGGACTACCAGCGCGACCTCGACAAGCTCGGCGGACCCGTCGACCGCGACGAGTGGTTCATGACGCCACAGACCGTCAACGCGTACTACAACCCCGGTATGAACGAGATCGTCTTTCCCGCAGCCATTCTGCAGCCACCGTTCTTCGACCCCGAGGCCGACGACGCGGCCAACTACGGCGGTATCGGAGCGGTGATCGGCCACGAGATCGGTCACGGATTCGACGATCAGGGTGCCAAGTACGACGGTGACGGCAACATGGTCGACTGGTGGACCGACAGCGACCGCACCGAATTCGGCAAGCGCACCACGGCCCTGATCGAGCAGTACAACGAGTTCGAGCCCAAGGCCCTGCCCGGCCACAAGGTAAACGGCGAGTTCACCATCGGCGAGAACATCGGCGACCTCGGTGGTCTGTCGATCGCCGTCGCCGCGTACGAGATCTCGCTCGAAGGCAAACAAGCACCGGTGCTCGACGGTTTGACCGGCCTGCAGCGAGTGTTCTTCGGCTGGTCGCAGGTGTGGCGGACCAAGGCTCGCGACGCCGAGGCGATCCGCCGACTCGCCGTCGATCCGCACTCGCCGCCGGAGTTCCGCTGCAACGGCGTCGTGCGAAATCTCGACAGTTTTCACGAAGCATTCGACGTACAGCCCGGAGATGCGCTGTACTTGGACCCGGGGAAGCGCGTCAGGATCTGGTAGTTCCAGGTAGGGCAATCGGGGAGGGAATTTCTGATGAGGGAATACGCACGCTGGCTGGCTGCTCACGGGGTGATTCGGTTTGCGGCCAAACGCGCAGCGGCCGCGGGCGATCCGCAGGCGATGCTGGTGGCCGATCCGGTGACGCGGGCAAATCCGACGCCGGTCTACGAGAAGCTGCGCGCCACCGCACCGCTGGTGAAGACTCGGATCTCCAACATCACCGTGCATCACCGGGTGGCGTTCGACCTACTGCGCTCGGACGACTTCCGCGTCACGCAGCTGGGTGCGACCCTTCCCGGGCCGTTGCGGTGGATCGAGGAGCACACCAGATCCGGGGCACTGCACCCGATTCTGCCGCCCTCACTGCTCTCGGTTGAGCCGCCGGACCACACCAGGTACCGGAAGCTGGTGTCCTCGGTCTTCACCGTCCGCGCAGTGCAGAAGATGCGCGATCAGGTGCAGGAAACGGCCGATGCTCTCCTCGACGAGCTGTCCGACGGCTCCCCGGTGGTCGACATCGTCGATCGCTACTGCGCGCGCCTGCCGGTTGCTGTGATCGGGCGGATCCTCGGTGTACCGGTCGAGGACAATCAGCGGGTTCTCGAATTCGGTGAGATGGCTGCACCCAGTCTCGACATCGGCCTGTCGTGGGATCAGTTCAAGCAGGTCGAGCGTGGCCTGATCGGATTCGACGCCTGGCTCTCGCAACACATCGCAGAACTGCGCCGCAATCCCGGTGACGATCTGATGAGTCAGCTGATCGCCGCGAAGGACGAGGGCGTCGGCCTCAACGACGAGGAGCTCAGGGCCACGGCGGGATTGGTGTTGGCCGCAGGTTTCGAAACCACCGTCAACCTCCTCGGCAGCGGCATCCAACTGCTGCTCGACAACCCCGACCAGCTCGCCGTACTGCAGCAGGACCCGTCGCACTGGCCGACGGCCATCGACGAAATGTTGCGGATGGAATCACCGGTACAGCTGACCGCACGGATGGCCAAGCGCGACGTCGAGGTCGAGGGAGTGACGGTGCACGAGGGCAAGCTCGTCGTGCTGGTGCTAGCCGGTGCCAATCGGGATCCGCTGGTGTTCGAGGACCCGGACAGGTTCGACGTCACCCGCGCCAATGCCGGTAAACACCTGTCGTTCTCGGGTGGACGCCACTACTGCCTCGGGGCAGCGCTCGCGAAGGCAGAATCCGAAGTGGGCCTGAAGGCGTTGTTCGACAGATTCCCTCACCTGTGCTCGGCAGGCGAAGGAACCCGTCGCAACACCCGAGTCCTGCACGGATGGGCCACGCTGCCCATCGACCTCGGTGAACCGGCTACGACAACCGCAGGCCGGTAACGAAGTCGAAGAAGAACAACTCGTCCAGCTTGGGCACCAGTCGAATGGTTTCGGCCAGGGCGATCGACAACTTGCGGTCGACGCGAACCGCGATGCGGCCGGAGGTTGTCGACCAACCGCCGTCGGTGCTGGGCGCGGAGGCGTAGACGAACGACTCCGCACCCAGCTCCTCGATCAGCTCGACGGTGAGCTGCAACCCACCACCGTCACCCACCAGATCCCACGACTCCGGCCGAATACCGACAACGACGCGCTCGCCCGCCAAGGACGGGACGGGTATGCGCAACTCGCCGAGTACGGCCGCGCCGTCGCGCACCGGAGCGTCGACCAGATTCATTCCGGGTGACCCGATGAATCCCGCGACGAACGTGTTGACGGGGTTGTCGTAGAGCTCCCGCGGAGCGGCGATCTGCTGCAGCTTCCCGTCGAGCAGAACCGCGACGCGATCACCCATCGTCATGGCCTCGACCTGATCGTGGGTGACGTACACCGTAGTGGTGCCCAGTCGTCTTTGCAGACCGGCGATCTGGGCTCTGGTCGACACCCGCAGCTTGGCGTCGAGGTTGGACAGCGGTTCGTCCATACAGAACACCTTGGGTTGACGCACGATCGCGCGCCCCATGGCCACTCGCTGACGCTGCCCGCCGGAGAGCTTGCCGGGCTTGCGACCCAGCAACGGCTCGAGCTCGAGCATCCTCGCCGCGTCGAGTACTCGTGCTGCGGTGTCGGACTTGCTCATTCCGGCATTGCGCAGCGCGAATCCCATGTTGTCGCCGACGGTCATGTTGGGGTACAGCGCGTAGTTCTGGAACACCATCGCAACGTCCCTGGCCCGCGGAGCCAGCGAGGTTACGTCCACTCCGCCGATGTCGATACGGCCGCTTTCGACGGACTCGAGACCGGCGAGCATCCGCAGACTCGTCGACTTCCCACAGCCCGAAGGTCCGACGAGAACGATGAATTCACCGTCCGCGATGTCGAGTTCGAGGTTGTCGACAGCGAGCGAATCGGCACCCGGGTACCGGTGCGAGACACCGGCGTAGTGAACGGCGGCCATTACTTCGGCAGCTTCGGGGTGATCTGGCGGTCGATGATCTGCTGCAGCTGATCCGAGATGGACGCGAACGTCGTTGCGACATCGGCGTTCTGCAGCGCGATCTGCTCGAGTCCGCTGCCGATGATCTTGTCGCCACCGGGGACGAACACGCGGGCGTAGTCCTGCGAACGAGTCAGCGCCAATTGGTCGACGGCCGTCTTGGCGTTGGGGTTCGCCTCGAGGAATGCGATCTCCGACGGGTCCTGCTGCGCAGACTTGCGGACCGGCATGTAGCCGGTGTTCTGCGAGAAGTATGCGGTGTTGGCACCGTTGGTGACGAAGTCGATGAACTTGAGCGCGTTCACCTTTCGCTCCTCCGAGATCTTCGCCGGAATGGCCAGGCCTGCTCCACCGGTGGGGCAGCCGGGAGTGCCGTCGGTGGCCGGCAGGAAGGCGGTACCGAACTCGAACGCGGCACCGGCCTTGATGGTGGAGAGGTCGCCCGTCGAGGCGATGGTGGACGCCAGGATGCCCGCGGCGAAGTCGTTGGCGATGTCGTTGGACACCGCGGCGTACTTCTTCGTGTGGATCATGTCCTGCAGGAACTTGCCTGCCGCAATGGTATTGGGGTCGTCGAACTTCAGCTCGAACTGATCGGAGTACGATCCGCCGAACGTCCAGATCGGTCCCTCGAACGTCCATCCGAGGTAGTCGACAGCGTTGCCCCAACCGTGAGCGAGCTTGCCGTCTCCGACGACGGCCTGGATGCGCGGGCCCCACTCGTCGAACTCCTGCCAGGTGGCCGGCCCACGATCGGGCAGTCCGGCCTGCTGCCACACGGCCTTGTTGTAGTAGAACAGCGGCGTCGAACGCGCGTACGGCAAGGCCCAGTGGTTACCGTTCCAGTTGTAGTCGGCCAGCAGCGAATCCACGTAATCGGACTGGTCGACGCCTGCTGCGGAGAAGTGCTTGTCGAGCGGCTCGATGGCACCGGTGAGCGCGTAGTTGAACCACCAGACGTCCGAGAGCACGACCACGTCGGGCACATCGTTGCCCGAGAGCGCCGCGTTGAACTTCTGCGACACCTCCTCGTAGTTCTTGCCACCGTCGATGAGATTGACCGTCAGGCCCGGGTTCTCCGCCTGGAAGCGCGAGATCAGTTCCCTCTCGAACTCCTGGGACTTGCCCGGGTGGTTCGACCAGAAGTTGATGGTGTTCGCATCGCCTTCGACAGCCTCGCCGCCCGACCCGCCCGATCCGGGACCGCTGCACGCCGCGAGGGCTGCGGCGGCCGCAGCTGCGCCGGTGAGCGTGAGGAAGCCACGCCGATTGATGATGTGTGCCATGGTGTTCGACTCCTGATAGTGAGGTGAATCAGCCCTTGACCGCACCGGAGGTGAGGCCCTTGATCATGTGGCGTTGCAGGACGAGAAAGACGAGAAGGATCGGCAGAATGGTCAGCACCGTCGCGGCCATCACCGCGCCCCAGTTGGTGTAGCCCTCGCTGTTCTGGAGCAGCGTCAATCCCACCGGAAGCGGTGCGACCGAGGAGTCGTCGGACATCAGGAACGGCCAGAGGTATTCGTTCCATTCGGTGACGATCGTGATGATGGCGAAGGCCACCATGGTCGGGCCCGACAGCGGCAGGATCACCCGGAACATCAGCCGTACCGGCCCGGCACCGTCCATCCGCGCGGCTTCGATGATCTCCGGCGGCAACGACAGGAAGTGATTGCGCATCAGGAAGGTACCGAAGGCGACGCCGGCCAGCGGAATGATGATGCCCTGGAACGAGTTCCGCCAACCCAACTCGGAGATGAGCGAGTAGTTGGAGATGACGGTGATCTGATTGGGCACCATGAGCGCGGCGATGATGACGAGAAAGACGATGTTCTTGCCCGGGAAGCGCAGGAACACCAGACCGTAGGCGCTGAGTACCCCGAGGACGAACTTGATGGACGACACGGCCGTGGTGATGATGATGGAGTTGCGCAGGTACGTGAAGAACGGCACCTCCGTCGTCGCCTCGTCGTAGTTCTGCGGGTGAAACACGCTGGGCCACCACGTGACCGGCTGCACGTAGATGTCCGGTCGATCCTTGAAGGAGGTGATCAGGATCCAGAACAGTGGCAGCCCGATCATCAGCAGAACGGCGACCATGGCCGCGTACCCGAGGATGTTCGCGTTGCGACGCGCACGCTGCGGGTCGCGCGGTCCTGGCGCTTTCTCCGGCGTCGCCGTATCGGGCTTGTCGGTCACAGTCATCGCTGATCGTCTCGATCCATGATTCGTACCTGCACGAGCGTGACGATCAACAGCACGAGGAACAGGATCGTCGCGACGGTGGCACCGTAGCCGGCTCGGAAGTTGCGGAACGTCTCCTCGTAGACCTGGTAGACCATCGTGGTGGTGCCGGTGCCCAGCGGACCGCCGCGCGTCATGACGTTGATGATGTCGAAGACCTGCAGCGAATTGAGCAGCACCGTGATCGACAGGAAGAACGTCGTCGGACGTAGTTGCGGCAGAAGCACTTTACGGAACGTGGTCCAGCGGCTCGCCTGATCGATCTCGGCCGCTTCCATCAATTCCTTGCGCACGCCCTGCAGGGCCGCCAAGTAGATGACGAAGGTGTAGCCCAGGTTCTTCCACAGGTACGTCACCGTGATCATGACCATCGCCCACTTCGGGTCCTGATAGAAATCCGGAACCGCGCCCAGGCCGAGGCGTCGCATCAGATCCTGGACCAGCCCGAAGTTGGGGTCGAAGACGAATTGGAACGCGATGCCGATCGCGGCACCCGAGATGACGTACGGGGCGAAGACTGCGGATCGAACGAAGTTGCGGCCCCGGAGCTTTCGATCGAGCAGCAGCGCCAGCACCAGGCCGAGAACCAATGAGCCCACCACCGCAGCGACAGTGAACACGACGGTGTTGCCGACGATCTGCCAGGTGTCCTCGCGGGAGGCCCACTCGCGGTAGTTGTCGAAGCCGACGAACGTGGAGGTGGGCGAGGACAGGTTCCAGTCGAAGAACGAGAACTGGAAATTCTCGACCAGCGGCCGATACGTGAACACGCCCAACAGAACCAGGTTGGGGCCCACGAGAATCAGGAACAGTGCGTAATCGGTCCACGGCCGCGAGAAGAAACGCTTCTCGCGTGCCCTGGGCAGCACTCGTTCGGTTGTTGCACTCACTGCGAGGACTGTGCTCAGCCCCGGCCAACGAATGGTGAACTGAGCCCCAACGTCCCCTGTCGCTCAGGCCAATTGCTGCGTAGTGGTGCGGTTATGTGCCCGCTGTGGCACTCAACCGCACCACTGCCGCAGGCACTAGCGGTTCCAGTCTCCGAGACCGTCGGATCCGCTCAGGGTTCCGCCGTCGGTGTTGACGACGATGACGGGGTCGCCCTTCTGGACGTTCTCGAAGAACCACTTGCCGTCTTCGGTGCTGACGTTGAGGCAGCCGTGCGATTCGTTGGAGTAGCCCTGCTGCGATTCCGACCACGGGGCGGCGTGCACGAAGATGCCGCTGTAAGAGATGCGCGTCGCGTACTCGACGTACGTGCGGTAGCCCTCCTCGGAGTCGATCGGGACGCCGTACGTGGACGAGTCCATGTACATGTCGCGGAACCGCTCGCCGACGATGTAGGTGCCGTTGGGGGTTTCGTGTCCGACCTTGCCCATCGAGGTGGGCATGGTGCGGACGACCTCGCCGTTGCGGGTGACGGTGATCTGCTTGGTGTTGTCGTCGGCCGTGGTGATGATGGAGTCGCCGGTGGAGAATTCGGCTTTCGCTCCGCCTGCCTCGACGGTCACCTGGGTGTGCGCCGGGTAGAACTCGTTGGGCAGCCAGCGGACCTGGGTGTCGTTGATCCAGTAGAAGTGGCCGTCGACGGACGGGTTCGTCGTGACGCGAATCGCTCGCAGGGCGGCGTCACGATCACCGACTGCCTCGTCGAAGCGGATGGCGATGGGCTGCGCGACTCCGACGACCTCGCCGCCGGAGGGGCTGATGCTCGGATCGGCGAAGTTCGCGGGCGCGAGCTGCGGGACGATCTGCTGCTGGGGAGCGGGCGCAGCCGGATCCGAGGACCCCGGCATTCCGGGGATGGAGACCTCCGGGCCGCCCGGCCACAACGGCGCGGCCTGTGCCGAACCGAATGCGGCGGACGCAGCAAGGGCTGTACCTGCAACGATCGCGCCGATACGGGCGAATCTGCGTGTGCGAACCGGTGATGCCATGTAACCCGACCATCCTTCGTGCTGCGTCGCGATGCCCACCGACAGAGCTGTGCGTGAGCAAAGCCCATTAACACATACCGCCTCGACATTTGCTAATCGGATATCTCCGAAACGGACGAAAAAAACCGCGAGTACGAGTATCTTCCCGCAACCGGTCCCGAGCGCTGTCTTTGCAGGCCAGGACGCATGTGTCGGCAGCCAGAGAACGGGTATGTGCGTCGGAAGCACATCCCGTCCAGACACCGGCGGTTTCCGAAACGGACTCTTCTTCGTCCGGTGTCCGAGAAGGGTGGACCGTGATCTCCGATGCTTTCCCCCGTACCCCAGTCAGTCACATCGTCGTCGTCGTACCCGCGCACAACGAGCAGGATCTGCTCGACGCCTGCCTGACCGCCTTGGCGCGTGCGCAGCGCCGCGTCATGGACGTGGCCTCGGTGTCCGTCTCGACGGTCGTCGTACTCGATGCGTGCACCGACGACTCGGCGCACATCGCCGCACGTCACCCGTCGGTGTCGGCGATCGAGGTGGCGCATCGCAACGTCGGAGCAGCCCGGGCCGCCGGATTCGCGAGCAGCCCGCGAGACGGCAGTCGGCTCGACGCCACTTGGCTCGTCACCACCGATGCGGACACCCGGGTGGGTGAGGACTGGCTGCTCGGCCATCTTCGGCATGCCGCCGAGGGCGCTCGGGCACTAGCCGGGACGGTGGCGGTCGATTTCGAGGGCCACGTCGAGGAGAACCTCGGGTTGCGATCGTCGTACGACGCGCACTACCGGCACGAAATCGGCCACCCACACGTGCACGGCGCCAACCTCGGCGTCCGAGCGACCGAGTACTTCGCGGTCGGAGGATTCGCACCTTTGACCACCGGCGAGGACCACGATCTGGTCCGACGCCTCGAGCTCGGCGGCATCGAGTGCCGTCGAGTGTGCGACATCCCTGTCACGACGTCGGGTCGCCTCAGCGGCAGAGCGCCCGACGGCATGGCCGGATTCCTACGTTCCCTGGAGGCCACCGCATGAGCGAGACCGATTTTCTCGAATCCACCGACCGCGCAGACATCGACACCGGTCTGCGCAACGCGTTCCTGGCGTTCGAGGCGGACGGTCGTCTCGACCTCGCGCTGCCCGGCTCGGGATACACCGATCTGCGCTGGCAGTCGCTCGCCGCCCTGAGCCGTCACAACACGGTGCTGGGCCGGTGGTCCGAAGCGCACACCGACGCTATCGCGATCCTGCACGAACTCGACGGCCCGACGCCGCAGCGCGGGCAGATCTGGGGAGTGTGGGCTGCGGAACCGCCTGCGCCGATTCTCGAAGCGGTGCTGGAGGATTCGGGCTGGGTTCTCACCGGAACGAAACCGTGGTGCTCGGGTGCGTCACTGTGCACGAACGCTCTGGTCACTGCGCGCGTCGAGGGAAGTCATCGGCTGTTCGCCGTCGATCTGACGCATCCGGGCGCAACCCCGGTACCCGACACGTGGCATGCAGTGGGGATGAGCGAAAGCGATTCCGGCTCGGTTGCATTCGACAGCGTCCCGGCCGTTGCGGTCGGCGGACCGACCGATTACCTCACCCGTCCTGGCTTCTGGCACGGTGCCATCGGGGTGTCGGCAGCCTGGTTCGGTAGCGCGTGCGCGGTGGCGGACACGCTGCACGACGCCGTCCGCACCAGGCCGGACCCGCACCGTGCCGCACATCTCGGTGCCATCGCAGCGGCACTCGGTGCGGCGTCGAGCGCCCTGACCACCGCGGCCGCCGAAGTGGACGCCGATCCGTTCGACCGTTCCGGTCGAGCCCGGACCCGAGCCCGCATCGTGCGGGCGGTGGTCGAGGACGCGGCGACCCAGTGCATCGACCGCGTCGGCCGCGCTCTCGGTGCCGGCCCGCTGTGCAGCGATGCCGAGCACGCGCGGCGCGTCGCAGATCTCACCGTCTATCTGAGGCAGAGCCATGCCGAACGCGATCTCGAAGCCCTCGGGCAGGACATCGCCGAGGAGGACAACCCATGGTAGAGAACGCATTCGACGCCGAAGTCGATGTCGGCACCGCCGAATCGGATTGGATGTCGGCCGACTGGTCCATCCCCGGTCTGCAGTGGAAGGACGTCGTCACGATGGTCGTCGTCGCCCCGCACCCGGACGACGAGGTGCTCGGCGTCGGTGGCCTGCTGTCGTTGGCGGCCGCGGCAGGGGTCGACGTGAGGGTGGTCGCGGTGACCGACGGTGACGGCTCGCACCCCGGTTCCCCGACTGTGACGGCGGAGGATCTGCGGGCACGACGCCCCGTCGAATCCGAACGCGCGTTGGCGGAATTGGGAATCGACCACTCTCCGACGCGGTTGCAGATCGCCGACGGTGCCGTCGAGCAGCACGAGGGTGCCGTGGCCGATGCATTGATGCCGTTGCTCGACGCCACCCCGGGCACCTGGTGCCTGACGCCCTGGCGCGGAGACGGTCATCCCGACCACGAAGCGACCGCGCGGGCCTGTCTCACTGCGGCGAATGCCGTCGGGATACCGGTGGTCGAGTACCCGATCTGGATGTGGCACTGGGCAACTCCGAACCATCCTGCAGTTCCGTGGACACGATGCCGCCGTGTCGACCTCCCGGCGCATACCCTCGACGCCAAGCGCGCGTCGATCGAGCAGTTCGATTCTCAGATCCGGCCCCTGTCCGATCACCCCGCGGATCGAGCGGTGTTGCCCCCGCACATATTGGCCCGCTACCGGCGACCGTTCGAGGTGGTGTTCGCATGAGCATGGATTCTCGGACGAGCCCCGGTTCTCCGACCAGCCTGAGTGCCGACTACTTCCGCAATGTCTATGCGGCCAAAGACGATCCGTTCATGCTCGACAGCAAATGGTACGAGCGACGCAAGTACGCATTGACCATGGCCTCATTGCCGAAGCCTCACTATCGGCGAGCACTCGAACCCGGTTGCTCCATCGGCGTGCTCACCGAACAGTTGGCGACCCGGTGCGATCACGTGGTGTCGACCGATGTGGTGGACAGTGCCCTCGATTCGGCCCGCACGCGTGTAGGTGAGACTGCCGCAGTCGAATTCGCGTTGTGGTCGTTGTCCGACCATTGGTCGGCATTGCCGACACCCGAGGAGACGTTCGATCTGATCGTCGTCAGCGAGGTCGGCTACTACCTCGACGCCGCGGATCTCGCATCGGCGATGACGCGCGCCGTCGACCACCTGGAAGCAGGGGGCACTCTGGTGGCAGCGCATTGGCGTCACGACGTGGACGACTATCCGATCTCGGGTGATCGCGTGCACGAGATCATCGCCGCAACAACCGGTTTGGCGCTACTGAGTCGCTATCTGGACGAGGACGTTCGGATCGAGGTCTTCGTCGCCTCGGACGGTCCGGCGGTGTCGGTCGCGAGCACCGACGGCCTCGATGTGCGCTGACTGCGCTCGACCTCCAGGAGACGGGGCTCAGTCGGTCGATTTCGCGGCGTCGATGACCAGCTGTTCGGCGAGATCGGCGAGTTTGACGTTGGTGTCCTGAGACAGCTTGGCCAGCAAGGCGAATGCCGCCTGCGAGTTCAGGTTGTAGCGCTCCATCAACATGCCCTTGGCCTGACCGATCAGGTCTCGACTGGTCAACGCGGCCCGAATCTGCTGCTCCTCGCGTGCGGTGGAGAACGCGATGGCCGCGTGCGCTGCGAACAGCGAACCGATCGACTCGGCCTCGGCACTGAAGGCGTCGGTACGAGTGGAATGCAGGTTCAGTGCGCCGAAGTTGACTCCCTCGACGTAGAGCTGGAAGCAGATCATGCTCTTGACCCCGAGCGCAGACGCCGCGTCGGCGAACAGCGGCCAGCGGGTGTCGCTGTCCATGTCGTCGATCCTGATGGTGGTCTGTTCGATCGCCGATTCGAGGCACGGTCCCTCGCCCAGCTGCTCCTGAATCTTGTCGCAGTGGCCGGCGGGCTCCCCACACAGAGCGGCGCTGTGTACGAACTTGCCCTGCAGCACGGTGGTGATGGACGCGAATTCTGCGGACGGCACGTTGGCCACCGCGGACTCGGTGATGACGGCCAGAACTCGATCCGGATCCGAATGCTGACGCCGCAGCTTCTCGGCCACCTCGGCCATCCGTCGACTCAGCTCGAAATCGTTGACCCGCGAGCGCGTGCCCGTCGAATCCATTGTCTGCTCGCTGATGGTCGTCACCTCGTCCTGCTGTTGCACGAGCCCTGCTACTGCGCAGGGGCGCATCCCGGCATCGGCGGTGTGCCGACAACACAGGATACGCCCCTGATGGCAAAGCTCAACGACCGTTAGCGGAACATCAGAGTGTGCTGGGTGCGATCAGCGAGTGCACGAACCCGATCTTCTTCACGACGGTCGGCGGCAGTACGAACGGGTAGAGGTCCTGGTGTCCCATCGATCGGTTGATCTGGTTCAGCGCCCACGACAGCGGCAGCCACCAGTCGACGATCTGATCGAAGCCGACGTCACCGGGCAACGGGCTCTCCAGCGTCGAACCGGCCGGGGCCATACCGAACGCTGCGGCCGTGTCCAGGGTGTCGCGGATGTGCAGGTAGTGCGCGAACGTCTCGGCCCAGTCCTCGGCAGGGTGCATGGTGGCGTAGGACGAGACGTAGTTGTCCTCCCAGCCCTCGGGCGCACCTTCGCTGTAGTGGCGGTCGAGGGCGTCCTGGTAGCTCGAATCCGGATCCCCGAACAGCTCCTCGAAGGCCGCGCGATGCTCACCGTCTCCGACCAGCACCATCTGGTAGTAGTGGCCGATCTCGTGCCGGAAGTGCCCGACGAGCGTGCGATACGGCTCGGACATCGCGACGCGCAACTGTTCGCGGTGCACGTCGTCTCCCTCGGCGAGGTCGAGGGTGATCAAGCCGTTGTCGTGGCCGGTCATGACCTGTTGTTCTGCGCTGGAGAGCAGATCGAACACCAGGCCGGTCGCGGTGTCCTCGTCCCGGCCCACGATGGGCAGCCCCAGTTCGGTCAGTTCGAGCACGACGCGACGCTTGTTGGTCTCGGCGTCGGCATAGGCGGCCATCGCGTCCACGTCGTCGTCGGCCGGCCGGGTTCGGGTCAGTCGGCAGGACACGCAGAGATCATCGGTGTCGGCCGTGTCGACGAGCCAGTTGCAGCGCGCAGTGTTGAGGTTGGCGCACATCTTCCACGTCGCCCCGTCCACGTCTGCCTCGGCCACACCGTCGTCGGCCTTGTCGGGGAGCACCAGCAGGGCTCTGCTCGGCAGATGGAAGCCGAGTGCGCTCGAGCAGCTCAGACACAGTGAGTTCTCGAACGACAGCTTCTGTCCGCATTTGCGGCAGATGAAATCACGCATGGATGTTCCTTCGTGGCAGGGGTGAGTCGGGCTCGTATTCCCGTTTCTGGACGGACTAATGCCGTTCATCGAATATGTTGTGCACATCTCCCTCGCCGTGCGGCGAGTTCGACAGCGCAATAACGTTACTCTGCGGGCTGTCACCTGCAAGGAAGCAAACCGTGGACCCACACGTTGGTACAGACTGCTTCACAACACTCTTCGAGAGGATGCGGGCCGCAGATGGCAGATCAGATCACGCCGACGAATCGGCCCATGGCACGTTTCGCCGAACGGATCTCGCGGGCCCGCGGCGAGAAGAACAGCGAAACCCTGGCGGCGGGCTTCCTGCTCGCAGCGACACTGATCGCGCTGATCTGGGCCAACTCACCCTTCGGCGAGACCTACCAGTCGTTCTGGCACACCGAACTCTCCGTCACCGTCGGCGAGCACGGCATCTCCCTCGACCTCGCCCACTGGGTCAACGACGGGCTCATGGCGTTGTTCTTCTTCGTCGTCGGGCTCGAGGTCAAGCGTGAGTTCGCGATGGGTGAGCTCACCGACCGATCCCGTGCCGCGATACCGATCGTCGCGGCGATTGCCGGTCTGGCCGCGCCCGCGTTGCTGTTTCTCGCCTTCAATCCGTCCGGGCCTGCCGCCCAGGCATGGGGCGTCGTGATCTCCACCGACACCGCGTTCCTCCTCGGGGCACTCGCCGTCCTCGGCCCGAAGAAGGCCGCTCGGTTACGCATCTTCCTGCTCACGCTCGCTGTCGCGGACGATGTGGGTGCGCTGGCGATCATCGCCTTCTTCTACACCGACAACCTCGATGTGGTGCCGTTGGTGCTGGCGTTCGTCGGTCTGGGGCTGATCTTCCTGCTGCGTCGGCTCGAGGTGTGGCGCGGCGGATACACCGGAAGAATCAAGGCGATCATCACTCCCGCGAGGGTGGGGTGAACTCCGGACTCGTACATCGCAACCCAGGTGAACAGTGCGA